>DASWQX010000352.1:0-3114 GCA_036403495.1 Thermoanaerobaculia bacterium | reverse complement strand
CGGCCGGGGCGCGAGGTGGTCGACCGCGCGCTCGCCTGGCTGGAGACCCCGGAGAAGGCGGACGACGCCCGCCCGTTCTTCGTCTGGATCCACCTCTACGACGCCCACGCGCCCTACACCCCGACGCCGGCGTGGGCCGCGCGCCATCCCGGCCGCCCCTACGACGGCGAGGTCTCGGGCGTGGACGAGCAGGTGGGGCGGGTGCTGGAGGCGCTGCGCCGCCGGGGGATCGACGGCAGCACGGTCGTCGCCGTGGCGGCCGATCACGGCGAGGGCCTGGGCGAGCACGGCGAGCTGACGCACGGCCTGCTGCTCTACCAGCCGACGCTGCACGTGCCGCTCCTGCTGCGCGCCCCATGGGGGCTGAAACCGCGCGTGGTGGCCGCCCCGGTGAGCCTGGTCGACCTCGCGCCGACGCTCGCCGGCCTGCTTGGGGCAGCCTTCCCCGGACCGCTCGACGGCCGGGACCTCTCGAAGATCCTGCTGGCTGGAGGCGAGCCGGTCGAGAGCGAGATCTACGCCGAGACCCGCTACCCCGCGACCTTCGGCTGGAGCCCGCTGGCGGCGCTCCGCCGGCGCGACCTCAAGTACATCTCCTCCTCGCGGCCGGAGCTCTACGATCTGCGGCGCGATCCCAAGGAGAGCGCGAGCCTGCTGGCGCCGGCGGGCAAATCCGCGAGCGAAGGCCCGGCGCGCGGCTTCGCCCAGCGGCTCGCCGCCCTGGAGGCGAGCGCTCTCAAGGGGGCGGTGCCGGCGGCCGACGCCGAGACCCGCGCCAAGCTGGCCAGCCTCGGCTACGTCGCCGGACCGGCGCCGGCGCCGGCCTCTCCGATGGTCGCCGCGACACCCGGGAGCGCCCTCGACCCGCAGGCGGCGGCCGGCCTCTTCCAGCGTTTCGAGCAGGCCAACTCGTTGCTGACCGGCGGCGACGCCCAGGGGGCAGCGCGCGAGCTGGAGGCGCTGGTGGCCGCCGATCCGGGGAACCCGGTCTTCCGCGGCAAGCTGGCGGCGGCCTGGCGCGAGCGCGGCGAGACGGGCAAGGCGCTGCCGCTCTACCGGCAGGCGGCCGCCGCCGCGCCGCAGGACCCGGAGGCCTGGTACAACCTCGCCTCGGCGCTCCAGGAGGCCGGCCAGACGCCCGAGGCCCGGCAGGCGATCGAGCGCGCCCTGAAGCTCGACGCCACCCGGCCGGAGGCCCACAATACCCTCGGGATCGTCGAGCTCGGAGAGGGAAGGATCGAGGAGGCACGGCGCGAGTTTTCGGCCGCCGCGGCGCTCGATCCGCGCGACGCCGCGGCGCTCAACAACCTCGGCAACGCCCTGAAGGCGGAGCACAAGCTCGACGACGCGGTGAGCGCCTATCAGCGCTCCGCGGCGCTCGCCCCGCGCTACGCCGAGCCGCTCAACGGCCTTGGGACGCTGGAGGTGGAGCGCGATCAGCCGCGAGCGGCACTTCCTTATTTCGAGCGCGCCCTGGCTCTCGCCCCGGGATACCACGAGGTCCGGCTCAACCGGGCCATCGCCGAGGATCTCGCGGGGAACGCCGGCGACGCGGTGAGCTCGTACCGGGATTTCCTCGCCGTGACGGCGGGAGATCCGAAGTTCTCTGAACAGCGCCGTGCCGCGCAACAGCTCCTCGCCCGGTTGGAAAGCCGGATCGCAGGGGGCGGGCCGGTCGAGAGGAGGTGATGGGGCCGCAGCCGTGCCGCTTCCCCAATGTCCGTGATCCTCGCGATCTTCGCAACCTTAGCGGGGCTCGCGCCGTTCCATACGTCAGGCGAATCGATTCATTTGCAGTACGATCCATAGGAGACGAGTCATGAACCGTAGGACAACGTCGACGATCCGCCATTTCGCGGTCGCGGCCCTGCTCGCGCTGGCCTGGGGGCTCTCCCTGCTGCCGGCCGCGCACGCCCAGGCCACGGGCGGCAACCTTATCGGGCGGGTCCTGGACAAGAGCGGCTCGGCGCTGCCGGGCGCCACCATCACCGCCACCCAGAAAGAGACCGGCCTCACCCGCAACACGGTCTCCGAGACGGACGGCAAGTTCCGGATGCCCTCCCTCCCCGCCGGCAACTACACCGTGCAGGTGGAGCTCAACGGCTTCGCCACGGCCACCGCCGAGAACGTCACGATCAACGTATCCACCCAGCGCGAGATCAACTTCGACCTCAACGCGTCGACGGTCTCGGAGACGATCAACGTCGTCGCCGAGGCGCCGCTGGTGCAGACCACGCCCGCCGTCGGCGCCGTGATCGATCAGAAGCAGATCGAGAACCTGCCGCTCAACGGCCGCCAGTTCGCCAACCTGGCGGTGCTGGCGCCCGGTACGTCGCTGAACTACAACTCCGACCCCACCAAGCCGGGGCAGCTCACCGTGGCCCTCAACGGCGGCATCGGCCGCAACGTCAACTTCCTGGTGGACGGCGGCGACAACACCGACGACACGATCGGCGGCGCCCTCCAGAACTTCAACCTGGAGAGCGTCCAGGAGTTCAACATCCAGACCCAGCAGTACAAGGCCGAGTACGGCCGCTCCACCGGCGGCGTGCTGACCGTGGTGACCAAGACCGGCACCAACAACTTCGCCGGCGCCGCCTGGGGCTTCTTCCGCAAGGACAGCCTGAACTCGGAGACCGAGTCCGAGAAGCTCGCCGGCTCCGGCAAGCAGCCCTATGACCGCAAGCAGTACGGCGCCTCGCTGGGCGGCCCGATCGTCAAGGACAAGGTCCACTTCTTCGCCACCTACGAGAAGACCGACCGCAAGACCTCCTACACGATCAACACCGATCCGGGCAACGGCCAGCCGGTCTTCCCCAGCCTCCAGGGGACGTCGGTCGCGATCCCGTTCAAGGACGAGCTGCTGACCGCCAAGGTCACCGACAACCTCTCGCCCAAGCAGTTCCTGCAGGTCCGCTACGGCTATCAGAAGAACACCGACAAGTACGGCGCGAGCTCGCTCTCGGCGCCCGACTCGCTGGGCACGGTGACCAACAAGTACAGCTCGCTGCTCGCCGGCCACAGCTTGCAGATCGGCTCCGACAGCCTCAACGAGTTCGTCTTCCAATACACCAAGTTCAACAACCTGATCACCGCCGACTCGACGGCGCCGTA
>DASWQX010000351.1:0-3237 GCA_036403495.1 Thermoanaerobaculia bacterium | reverse complement strand
GCGGAGATCGTCTACAAGACGGCCAAGACGTGGAAGAACCTGATCTGGACCCGCTCGCCGCTCGGAGTCCAGATCCAGCAGAAGACGGCGGAGACACCTGGCGGCAACGAGTTGCGGGCCTGGGCGGAGAACCTTCCGGCCGTCCCGGAAGCTCCCTACGGGCCATCGTACGCCGACCTGGCGGCCCAGATCCTGCTGCTGCCGGAAACGTTCAGCTATTTCGGCGAACAGGCGACGATGATGGGCACCTGGGTCGGAACCACCCGGCTGGTGAACCAGGTCTACAGCCGGTTCCGGAGCCTCAACTGGGGCATGATGAGGCAGGCTCGCAAGGTCGCCGGCGACGGCAGCCCCCGGAAGAAGGCGGAGGCCCTCTACCGTTTCGTCCGCGACGAGATCCAGACCGAGCCGGGGGAGGGAGTCCTGATCGGCGACGACAACTCCTCGCTCCAGAAGGTCCTTTCCGCGCGCCGGGGGACCGCCGTCGAGAAGGCCCTGCTGCTGCAGATGATGCTGCTGGAGTCCGGAGTGAAGACCTACCTGGTCTGGGCCGCCGACCGCGACCGTGGCACGGTGGACCTGACACTGCCCAACCCGAACTGGTTCGACACAGTGCTGTTGATGGTCGAGATCGACTCGAAGCGCATGCTGCTCGATCCGTCCTCGCCGGACCTGGGCTTCGGGCAACTCAGGGCGGGCTACGAGGGGACTCCGGCGCTGATCTTCGACACGGTCCAGCCGGTCACGCTCTCCGCGACCCCCTTCGAGCGCAACCTGCGGCGGGCGGAGATCGACCTGACCCTTGACGACAAGGGGCGCCTCGCCGGTCAGGGGACTCTCCGGCTGACCGGGCTGCGAGCGGTGGAGAGGCTCGGCTGGAAGGGCAACGAGGCGCGGACCCTCCAGGCCTGGAGGGACTGGCTCGCGGAGCGCTACGCCGAGTTCCGGATCTCGGACGTGCGGGCGGTCGAGTCCCGCGACGAGCGCAAGGTCACAGTCACCTGGTCGATGGCCCAGCGGGAGGAGGAGGTGCTGGGAGACGAGGCCACGCTGGTGCCGAGCGCTCCCCTCGGCCCCGCCAGCCAGCCGTTCGTGGAGGCGGAGCGGAAGCTCGACGTGATCTTCGACTTTCCCGGGCGCGACGAGGTCGAGCTCCGCCTGCGCTGGCCGGCGGCATGGAGCCTCGCGAGGAAGCCCGCGCCCGCGAAGATGGCCGCAGCGTGCGGAGAGCTGTCCACAGCCCTGGAGCTCGACGACGCACAGCGCACGCTCGTCTACCGCCGGCGGTTCGACATCACCCGCCGGCGGCTGAGCTCCAAGGAGGAGTACGAAGCCGTGCGCGCCCTCTTCGGCGAGGCCGCGAAGAACGACGCCCTGGCGCTGACGCTGGTGCGGCGATGAGGCGGTCTCTTCCCGCCCTCCTGGCCGTCCTGGCCCTGCCACTGCTCTCACGGGCCGCCGCGGCGGACTCCGTTCCGCCTCCTTTCCCTCCCATCACCGAGCAGGAGCGCGCCCTCACCTCGGTGCCGGGGGAGCCGAACGCGCCCGCCGTAATGCTGTTCAAGAAGGGCGAGTTCCTGATGGCGGGCTATGGGCGTTTCATCGGCAGCCTCGCCTCGCATCTGCGGGTGCAGGCGCGGGTGAAGATCCTCACCGAGGCCGGCAAGCGCAACGGCGAGCTGGTGCTCGATCACAGCTCCAGCATCCGGTTGCGGGATTTCTCGGGGCGCACCGTGCTGCCGGACGGCCGGATCGTGCCGGTGCCCGCCGACGCCCGGTTCGAGCGGCGGACCTCGCAGACCTCCAGGACGTTCGTCACCGCCGTCGCCTTCCCCGCCGTCCAGGTGGGCGCAATCCTCGACTATCAGTACGAGATCGTCTTCTCCACCCCCTTCCTGCTGGAGCCCTGGGCGTTCTCCGAGGAGATGCCGGTGCGCCACGCCGAGGTCGTCTTCAAGACCGCCCACGACTGGCGGATGCAGGTGTGGACCCGCGCGCCACTCGGGGTCAAGCTCCAGCAGGAGAAGCAGGAGACCTCCGCGGGCTACGAGCTGCGGGTCTGGGCGGAGAACCTGCCCGCGATCCCGGAGGTCCCGTACGGGCCGGCCTACGCGGACCTCGCCAGCCCCGCCGGCTGGCGCCTCGACCGCCGCCCCCAACAGGCGACCCTGGACGGCCCTTGCGGAGAGTTCTCCTCGAACCTGGCCCTAGACGCCGAGGCCCGCTCGCTCGTATACAGCCGGAGGCTGGATCTCACCCGCCGGAAGCTCGCGGGCAAGGAGGAGTACGAGCTCGTGCGTGCCCTTTTCGGCGCGGCGGCGAGCAACGATGCCCAGACCCTGACCTTGGTCAGGCGATGATACGATTGTAGAAACGTTCCGGACCCTTTCGACATTCGGAGTAGGAAGCAGGTCTCAAGGCAGGTGCGGGGGAGAGGAGTGTCCGGGCGTGACCCAAGTCGACACCAGGAGAAAGAGGAGTTTCATGAAGTCCACACGCACAGCCATCCTGGCCAGCTCGGTCCTGACGCTGACCCTGGCGCTGCTCGGCGTCCGCGGCGCCGCGGCGGCCGATTTTCCGCCGATCACCGACGAGGAGCGCGCCCTCACCGCCGTGCCGGGGTCGCCGAACGCGCCGGCGGTGGTGCTGTTCAAGAAGGGGGAGTTCCTGATGGCGGGCTACGGCCTGCCGACCGGCAACCTCGCCTCGTCGCTGCACATCCAGGTCCGCCTCAAGATCCTCACCGAGGAGGGGAAGAGCAACGGCGAGGTGGCGATCTCGCACAGCGACGCCCAGCGGCTGCACGGCTTCCAGGCGCGCACCGTGCTCCCCGACGGCCGGGTGATCCCGGTGCCGGCGGACGCCAAATTCATCCGCAAGACCTCGCGCTCGAACAAGACCTTCACCACCGCCGTGGCCTTCCCCTCGGTGCAGGTGGGGGCGATCCTCGACTACCACTACGAGCTGACCTTCGACTCGCCGATCTATCTCGATCCCTGGTACTTCTCGGAGGAGATCCCGGTCCGCTATTCCGAGGTCGTCTTCCGCACCTCGCCGGAGATGATGGCGCAGGCCTGGAGCCGGGCGCCGATGAAGGTGAAGATCCAGAAGCAGGTGGACAAGACCTCCAACGGCTTTACCACCAAGGCGTGGGCGGAGAACCTGCCGGCGGTGCCGGACGACCTCTATGGCCCGCCGTTCACCGATCTGGCGGCGCAGATGCTGCTGCTGCCGACC
>DASWQX010000350.1:0-9464 GCA_036403495.1 Thermoanaerobaculia bacterium | reverse complement strand
CCTCGCGGTGGTCTGCCGTCGCCGCCCGCAGGGCGGAAGTTACCCAGCCTGGGGTGTCAACCCCAGGGGGAGAGGGCACCCCGTCCCCCAAGCCCCACAGGGCCGACAGATTCCGCCGATTCGAAGCCTCCCGGACAGGGTGTCGGCCCTACGGGGCTCAGGAAGGCGGTTTGCGGATCCGGTCCTGGGGTTGACACCCCAGGCTGGGTAACTTCCGCCCTGCGGGCGGCGACGGCAGACCACCGCGAGGAAACCGCTGTCGCCCTTTCTTTGCATTTTTCTCCTTGTTTGACAGTCTGGATTCCGGAGGTCTAACGTTTCTCTATGCGATCCGTCGCCTTGAAGACCCTGGAAAGTCAGGTTACCGAATATGTCGGCTTGGCGCAGAGGGGGGAAACCGTCCTTATCACCGACCAAGACCACATCATCGCGGAGCTGACACCCCCACGCGAAGCGCAACGAGATCCCTTGGTCGACAATCCCGCTCTCGCGGAGGCAGTCCGGGTCGGATGGATCACTCCGGCCGAGCTCGTGTCAGGCGAACCCCCACCCCGGCTCCCCGTCGCCCCTCGCAGAGAGTTGCTCCAAGAGCTTGACGAGGAGCGGGGAATCCTCGACCAACCGGCTTGGTACTGGCCGGAGCGGTGAAGAGGTACCGAATGTCCCACAAGAACTCGACTCAGAGAAGTGCCGGGAGGTTCGGGCAGTTCTTCAGATAACAGCGTCCTTTGCCCTCGGTCGGAATTCGACGTTAAGCTTTTCACGGAGATAGTCCTTTAATACAAAGACCTGAATGCGGTGGGGACTCTTGGGATGTTCCAAGTAGTAGTGCGTATGGTCGCCCGCCTTCTCCGATGCATGAATGACCATCTTGCGCTGCTCGCCATTGATATCCACGACGATTTCGTCGTGCTTAATGGCTGTGTCCCAGCACACGACGCTATACAAATTTAGGAAGGAATGATTGAAATCTTTTTGGATGGTATGTTTGAATTCTACGTAGTAGAGTTTGGAGTGCTGAATAGGTGTTCTGGCGTCGCCCTTTGCAAGAACATCGAAACCGGAATGTGTGTCGTAATCTATAATTCGAAATGGAAATAGATCAGGAGACGCTGTGGCGAGTTGGAGAAAGAGCGAGTAAACTCCCGATTCACGCGACGGCTCCACAAGGGTGTGTCCTTGCCAGGAGGCTACATTGGCGCGCAATACCTTCTGTTGACGCCATGCGAAATCCTTTTTCTCTTTCTCAGTAGAGCGGTAGCCTGCCGCTTCGTCCTCAAGCCATTCCAACTCTCGCCAGTCGTCACTCTCAACAATGCCGGCGTATATTGCGTTCACTGCCTTGCGCAGATCCTCGAGAACCTCCGCAGGAGTATTGTCGACGGAGCCACGATTCGCAGTAAGACGCAGACCCTGGCAATTTACAAATGCATGAAGTCTGGTATACTCGGACCCTTTAATTGTGATCCAATCGTTTTTTCGTTGGATAGGAATGTAGTCCTTGCATAGCCATACGCCATAGCGATCTTGAATTCTATATGCCCCTGAAGGCGCATTGTAACCTTGGCGCCTAAGCATCTTGTTGTATCCGTATTTAACATATTTTCCCTCAATAGAGAAAACGGCTTGGTACTTTATTTCGGGCGCGTTCTGAAGAGAGCCCTCGCGCACAATGCGCTTGCAAAAGTAGTCTGGAGCTTGGGCTAGGTGTTCTTCAAACAATGCTTTGATCGACGGGCTGTCTCCCGGGAAGAAGTGCCCGTAGTCGAGCGTCTCTGGGATGTTGCGATCAAGGCCCTTCAAGATAAGTCGGTGCTTCTTCGCGGGCGTGGCAAAAAGCGAATCAACCGCTCCGAATTTGGAGAACCATTGTATGTGATCCTTAAGATTGTCATGGGTAAATTGCTCGCGCCGGTTATTGTTGTAGCCTCTAATTATCACGCGTGTTCCGCGAGGTAACTGAGAGAGCGGGATCTCGGAAGCAGATACAATAGGTAGGCGGTGTTCGTTTAGTGTGCGATAGGGTTCGTCCATTCGTGCGTGGAAGGCAATCTCTCCTGTATTAGTTCATACATCTACGCGACGCGAATTGAAGTACACCTTGGTGCCGTGGCCCTTCTCGCCGATGGTATTCGGGTCATTGCGTCGGGAGCTGTTCCCGAGATCGAAGAAGCTCTGAAGTCCCTCGCGGGTAATGCCCATCCCATCATCTTGGAGCGTAATGACAAACAGAGACTCGCCATGCTCCTTCTCAACATCGAAGTGGAGCGTGATCTCCGTGGCTTGGGCATCGAAGGCATTGCTGATAGCCTCACGCACAAGGTCTAACGGATTCGCGAAGTCTTGAGAGATCTCGATAAATTCCTGGACAGCGTTTACGCCTGGAGTGATGGTGAAAGACGTCATGATTTACCTCCGACTGCAATCCTATAGGACATATCGGGCCAATACAACGGGGTTGGCGGAACGCAACGGGCGTCGGTACGCCCTCGGCAAGCACAGAGAGTCGGGCATATGCGCTTCCGGCACTGCGGTGGATGGATATAGATGGGTGTTACTGGGTGGGTGTCAGAAGGTGCGACGAAAACAGAGGCTCGCCCCAGGGGACTACATAGAAGCCGTATTCCCGGCGGGCCGCCTTCGCTCCCGATAGAGCTAACGGAGTCAAGCCCCTCGCGCCTATGCCGAGCGGTGGGGGAGAGAACCTTCAAGGAGGCTCTCCTCAAGCCCCCACGCGAACGACTTGGCCGGGACTGACAATGGGAAGAAGACGAAGAAGATCTGGAACGAGCGGTCGGATCGAGAGCAAGCTGTTTGAGCGGGCCCGGATTATTACGACTCCGAGATCGAAGGCGCTCACCTGCTGTTGCCATTGGAGGCTTCGATCCATCGTGATGAAAGCATCGAAGCGGCCCGAAGCAGCCGTCAGGAGGTCGCCGTCTTTCTTGCCTGCGAGCCCAGCTTGCCGCACTGTGAGCACTTGGTGCCCGGGGAGTTCTGCCCGGAGCCCTTCCGGAAGGCACTCGTCAAGCAATACGCGCATGCGCCAGAACGGCTTCCTTAGCCTCTTCCAGCGCGGCGATGGCCTGTTCCTTACTTACTGTGGGAAAGTCGGCGAGGAATTCAGCCAGGGACTGGCCCTCTTCAAGATAGTCGATCAGGGTCTGGAACGGAACCCGGGTGCCGACGAATACAGGTGTCCCTTCGAGGATTTCGGAGTCTCTATGGACTGCGCTTTGATGTTTCACTCCTCTGTCTCCTGGAAGCGTTGGCCCTGGACTCCGCGCCATGTATCTTGCTCATTCGGCGCGAGTTGTATCCTACGTCAGGTGCCCGTGCCCGTCAATGCGTCCGTCCCTGGTAGAATCACTCGGGACAGTCCCGCCCATGCTCCCATACGACAGCCATCTAACTTCTCTGCGGCCGGACGCCGTGGCCCGCAAGGTGCTCCTGGTGAGCACCGCGGTCACGCTGGCCCTGTACATGATTCCCTACGGCCGGTTCCTCGCCCGGCCGCTCCTGCTGCTTTCCACGCTGGCCCACGAGCTCGGGCACGGGCTCACGGCCCTGGTGCTCGGCGGCAACTTCCGGCGCCTCTTGATATGGCCCAACGGAGCCGGGCTCGCCGATCTCGACGTCACCGGCTTCGGCAGGATCCGGCAGGGCCTGACCCTGGCCGGCGGACTGGTGGGACCCTCGGTGGCGGCGGCTCTCTGCTTCGCGGTGGGGAAGACCGGCCAGGGGGCCCGGTGGTGTCTGATCGGGCTGGGGCTCCTCCTCGTCGTCGCCGAGATCCTGGTGATCCGCAATGTCTTTGGCTTTTTCTTTGCCGGCGTGATCGCCGCGGGCTGCCTGTTCGCGGGCTTCCGCGGCTCGCCGGAAGTCGCGCAGTGGGTGGTCGTCTTCCTGGCGGTCCAGCTCGCTCTGAGCGTCTTCTCCCGCGCCGATTATCTCTTCACGAAGACCGCCGCCAATCCGTCGGGCGTCTACCCCTCCGACGTCCTGCAGATGCAGTACGTTCTCTTCCTGCCGTACTGGTTCTGGGGCTTCGTCTGCGGCGCGTTCGCGGTGGCAGTCCTTCTCTACGGAATCCGGACTTTCTGGGGACGGTAGGCCCCGGGAAGGCGCGGGAGGCGCGCGAGGGCCGGACTTGGCGAGACCGAAATGTGCGCCAATCGCATTGCGGCGCAGGTCGTTCGGGTCTCAATGCACGCCCTTGTGCGGGGGCCTGGGCCGTTCAGGCCAGAGCCTGCGCGATTCGCGCCACGGTCCGGACCATCCAGACCCGGGTCCGAGCTCGCCGACCTGGGTCTGAGTCACCCAGACCTCGGTAGGGGTGACTCGCACCCAGGTGCGGATCGTCCAGACCTCGGTGCGAGTGCGCCGACCTGGGTCCAGGTCGCTCAGACTCAGGTCCGGATCGTCCAGACCCCGGTGCGAGCACGCAGACCTGGGTCTGGATCGCTCAGACCTAGGGGTGGACCCTTCACTGTGGCGCAGAAAAGGTCACCGGCAGGGTCTCCAGCGAGCGCACACCAAAAGCTGGCCGCCATTGGGGCGTATCGCTCGCCAGGCGGAGATCGCGGAGACGGCGCAGAAGCGTGCTGAAGGCGATCTGGCCCTCCATCCGGGCCAGTGCCGCGCCGATGCAGAAGTGAGCGCCGTAGCCAAAGCTGAGGTGGGGGTTGGGATGGCGCCGGATGTCGAACCGCTCCGGATCGGCGAACTGCGCCGGGTCGCGGTTGGCAGCGGCGAGCACGCAGACGACTTGCTGGCCCGCCTGGATCGCCTGCCCACCGACATCGAGATCGGCGGTCGCGGCCCGCACGACGAACTGAAACGCCGGCTCGTAGCGCAGAGCCTCCTCGACGGCCGCGCCGGCCAGGCCGGGGTCCTCGGCGCACAGGCGCCGCTGGTCGGGGTCACGCAGGATGTGGAACATGCCGCTGCTGATCGTATTCATCGTGGACTCATACCCACCATGCAGCAGGAGCATGCACTGCGACAGGATCTCGACCTCGCTCAGCGGCTCGTCCTGGGACCCGGCCTCCATCAGCCTGCCGATCAGGTCGTTTCTGGGCGCGCGGCGGTGATCGTCCACGATCTGGCGCATGTAATCGCTCATCTCCTCGACTGTCTCGCAGAGGGCGGCGATGGTCTCCGTGTTGCCGAGCGATCCGATCGCGAAATACAGAGCGATGGTGTGGACCCAACCCTGGAAGCGCTCGGAGTCGCTGCTCGACATGCCCAGCAGCTCGGCGATCACCATCGCCGGCAAACGCAGTGCGAAGTCGGCCACCAGATCCATCTCCCCACGCTCCCGCGCCGCGTCGATCAGTCCGTCGGCGATCCCCTGGACCCGCTGCCGTAGCTGCTCCATCAGGCCGGAGGAGAAGGCGCCGGACAGGGCCTGGCGGATCCGCCGATGCTCCGGATTGTCCTGGAACAGGGCCCAGCGCCTCAGGAGCTCGTCCACGGGCGCGAGCTGGCGGCGCAGATCCGCGGAGAGCTGCGCCGCCTGTGCGTCGCGGGTCCGGGCTGCCGAGAGCCGCTTGTCCAGCAGGGCTGCTTTGACATCCGCGTGGCGCGTCAGCACCCAACCGCCGAGCAACTGGCTCCAATAGACCGGCGTGGTCTCGCGCACGCGCCGATAATTCGGGTACGGGTCCGCGTACCTTGCGAAGTTGAACGGATCATCCTCGACGGGCAGCATGAGGGGAGCGGACATAGGGTAAGGCTCAGCCGAAATTGACAAGAGGAAGGGTACTGCAAGGGCGCAAGGGGCGCAAGAGACGAAACCGAAGGAGGAGGCGGCTCGTAGGGGTGGAACCATGAGATCGACCGCCATCTATTCCGAAGCGCCCGCGAAGGGCTGGCTTCCCTGGGGCGCCTTCGCTCCCTTTTTGAGCCTTGTGCTCGTGGTGGCGCCCCTGGCCGGGGCGTCCCTTGGGCTCGCGCGCTTCCACCTCCTGGACGCGAAAGGCGATCCGATCGGCCTGGCCGGTCTGCTCGCGTTCCTGCTGGTCCCGTTCGCCCTGATGGGGCTGGTCGTACTGGCTTGGGTGCGCTTCGTCGAGCGGCGCCCGCTGGCCACGATCGGGCTCGCGGGCTCGGATCGGATCAGGACCTTCCTGAGCGGATATGGCGTAGGCCTCGCGACGATATCGATCATCGTGGCCGCGATCTGGATCGCCGGGGGTTACGATGCGCGCCTGTATGGAAAGGCTTTCGCTTCGCCAGGCGCCTTGATGAACATCGGCCTTCTGCTGGTGGGCTTCGCCGTGCAATCCAGCGCCGAGGAGATCTTCTTCCGCGGCTGGCTGCTCTCGGTGGTTTCCCGGAAGCTCAACGTCGCGACCGCCGTCGTCCTCACGTCCGTCGTCTTTTCGTTTCTGCACTACGAGCCCCACCAATACTGGCTGGTCACGTTGAATACGTTTCTGTTCTCCGTGTTCGCTTGTGTTTGGGCGCTGACGACCGGTAACATCTGGGGCGTCATGGGCTGGCACGCCGGATGGAACTGGCTCCTGGCCACGGGATTCGAGCTGCCGGTCACCGGTCTCGACGCCAAGATGCCCGCGCTGCTGGTCCAACTGATCGCCCGGGGGCCCATTCCCCTGACCGGCGGCCACCAGGGCCCGGAGGGGAGTTTCTTCTGCGGCCTCTTCTTCGCCGGCGCGAGCGCTTTTCTTGTCTGGCGAGCGAACCGGCGGAGGCTACAGGCTCCGCCGGTCCGGTGAGGACGAAAGATCCGAAAGATTACGGCCTGCTGTCCGGATCCGCCGGATCGGTATGAGCGTCCCGCTCGTCGCCGTCCCAGGAGCCGTCCCCATCGCGGTCCACGCCGACGCGCTCTCCGGAGCCGGGCGGCACGCAGGTGTAGGTGACGGGACGGCCCTCCTTGGCCAGAGAGCGCAACGCCGCGTCGGCGATGGGCGGCCGCCCGCGCCGATCGGTCAGGAACGAGCCTGATCCCACGTACAGGAAGCCGGCCTCGTCGCCGTCGATCCGGGTCTTGGCGACCAGATCGCACTCACCCGAGTCCGCGCGCTGGCGCAGGAGGTTGATGCGGGAGCCCACCGCCGCGGAATTCGAGGCCGTGAGCGTGATCTGCTGCCCCACGGCGGGCGCCATGTTGGTGGGGAAGGCCAGGATGAACGCCTCGAGCTGGCGCCGCTGGATCTCCCCCTCCGGCCCATCCGGGATGCTGTTGCTGCCGGGCCCGTTGAACTGATCCGAGAAGCTGATCCCATGGACGAAACGGAAGATCGTATCGATGTTCCCGTCGTTGAGGAATCCGAAGCCACGCACCTGATCTCCCTTGAAACCGTTGTCACCGCCCAGGAATCCGGGGTTCTCGGGACTCCCGAACCTCCCGATCTTCTGATACGCGTTGCGCAGATGAGGGGCCTTGAAGAGCTGTGGATTGAAGTCGAAGCTCCCGCGGCCGTTCGAGCCGAAGAACCCGGGCGCCGCGGTGCCGGGATTGGCGTTCGAGTCGATCGTGTGGCAACCGTTGCACGTGAGGACGGCGCCCTTGAATTCCGGAGCCGAGGGGATACCGCAATTGACCGTTTCGAAGAGCTTGCGCCCGGCCCTCTGGTCCGCGGTGAGCACGTTGCTGATCGGCCGGTTGGGGTTCGGCGGATAGGTCACCTGGAGGATGAAGTCGGTGAACGCGTTCATCTCCGCTGGCGAGAGAGGCTCGTGGCGGCCGAGCAGATCGGGGAACGCCGCGTTGAACTTGGCGAACGCCGCGTGCTCGTCGAAGGTGCCGCTGTCCGGCTGTGCGCTCGGCGCGTCGTTGCCGCCGGTGCGGTCGCCGCGCCAATGCATCGGGCCATGATTGGCCATGCCGCGCAGGCTCTGGGTCGTCATCGGGCCCTTCATTGGATGGAAGATGGGCTCCATGGGCTGCCCCGTGACGATGTTGACGAGCGTGCTGTTGAAGGGACCGGGGTTATCGATCACTTTTCCGTCCGGATTGCCGAGATCCCACGCCAGGCTGTCGAAATCGCCGAAGACGTGGCAGCTCGCGCAGGCCGAGTCACCATGGCTCGACGAGTGCTGGGCGTCATAGAGGAACCGGCGGCCGGTCACGACGCTCGGCGGCTCCGGGGTGTGCATCAGGACGTGCCCCGCCTCCGCCCGCGTCTTCGTGTCGAGGATCGAGATCCCGTTGTCGAAACGCGTCATCACATACAGCTGCTTTCGATCCTCGTCGAGGACGAGGCCGGTGGGGCCACCGCCGCTCACGGGGATCTGGCTCGCCGTGCTCGGCACGAAAGTATTGTTTTCGAGCTGCGCCGTGGAGAAGATCCCCACCTTGCCGGATCCCAGGGCCGCGACATAGAGCGTCGCGCCATCGCGGGTAACCGCCAGCCCCTGGGGAAAGGCGAGGGACCGGGCGTTCTCGTCGTTCGGGATCGGCGCGCAGCATTTGGTGTAATCGATGTGCTTGTTGAGATGCCGCGCCGCGACCCTGGCGGTTCCGCTTCCTGGGGAAAGCACCGTGATGCGGCTCTCGTGCAGATGGCCGCGCAGGCTGTGTCCGGCGAAGGTTCCCGGCCCCTCGAACCGGTCGGCGTTGTTCGCGTCGGTATTGGCGACGTAAACCTTTCCATTCACGGGATTGACGACCATCGTAAACAGGATGGTGCCGACGCCCTGGAAGAAGCCGCCCGCTCCGGCAAGCTGGCGCGGTGGGTTGGCCATGGCGTCGAGCACGAACACGTCCTTGTCGGGCAGAGAGAACCTTACGAGCTGGTCGCGGGAGCGGCCGAGCGAGTCGACCCAGTGAGTGCCGTTCCACTTGACGATGGCCCCGACCTCGGGCGCGGGGCGCCCTTCGGCGTTGGTGACAGGTCCCGCGACGCCGTCCGGACCGAAGCCATCCGGGATCGAGACCTCGCTGTTGCTGGTGGTCTGGTTGCCGGTGGGGAAGCCGGCGGCGTAGACGCGGCTGCCGTCGGGCGTCACCGCGAGAGCGCGCGGAGTGTCCGTGAAAAGGGTGACGATCGTCTGCGGCGTACCGCCCAGCCCGCTGCCGAGCGCTTCCGCGTCGAACACCCAGACGTCCGCGCGCCCCACGCCCGGGGTCGTGAGCTGGGGATCGAACGGGATGTTCTGGCCCCGATGGGCGGTCGTGATGAACGCCCGCTTCCGCCCCGGCCCCGCGAAGACGATGTCGCGCGGCTCGTCGCCCACCAGGAGCGTGCGCGCGACCTGGCCGGTCAGGTCGCCATCGCGCTCGTCGAGCTCGACGACGCTGACGCTGTCCGAGAGGTGGTTGACCACCCAGACCTCATGATCCGTCCGCGCCGCGACCGCGACCGGCTCGAGGCCCACCGGGATCGACGCGATGCGGACGGGCTGACTGGTCGTGACGCGGAAGACCTCGAGTCGGTTATCCGGAGTGTTGATGGCGAACAGATATCGCTTGTCTGGAGAGAGGGCGAGGGGGC
>DASWQX010000349.1:0-6770 GCA_036403495.1 Thermoanaerobaculia bacterium | reverse complement strand
CGGCCGGGGGCGCCGCGGTGGTGCCGATCCCGCTCAACGCGGCCGAGGCGGCGCCGGTGGCGGCGGCCACCACCGGGTGGTCGAGCGTCGGCCGCGCCGGCGTTCCGACGACGGCCGGCGCGGCGGTGCTGGTCCCCGCCGCATGCTTGCGGCGGAGCGCCTCGTCGACCACCGACTGCCAGATGGAGGCCTTCGGATCGCGGAAGGTCTTCAGGCTCACGGCCTGGCGTGCCTCACGTAGGTGTCCCAGAGCTCGCCGAGGAAGAAGCTGCCGAACTTCGCGATCGCCTCCGACGACTCGGTAAACGAGGTGGACCCCGGTGTCTTGACCGTGGAGATCAACTGGATGAGCTGCTTGACGCCCAGGCTGAGAATGCCGGCGCCGACCACCGGACCGCTCTTGTCGGTCCCCTCGTAGAGCTTCGAGTAGAGGGTGGTGGTCGCCTTCCAGAGGTCGAAGATCGGGTCTTCCTTCACGTCCTTCTGCCCGGCCAGGTAGTAGCTCTTGCCGCCGTGCTGGAAGCCCATCTCATAAACCATCAGCTTCAGCTTCGGATCGCTGGTGGGGCTGAACAGGTTGAAGATGCCGCCGGGGACCGCCGCCAGGCCGTCGCCGAACGGCGTGAAGTCGAGCGTGCCGGTCAAGGTGCCCGGATGGTCGGCCTCGGCGATGAAGCGGTCGATGTCGTCGATGTCGATGGCGCCGTGCATCGTCATCTCGGAGCCTTGGGCGTGCCCCTGCTTCTCGCCCGCAGCCGGATCGGTCGCGCCGAGCACGAAGCCCCCCGACATCACCTCACGGACCGAAATCCCAACGTTGTGCGATCCCATCGATCTCTCCTCCTGAAGACTGGATTCAAAGCTGCCCGTCCGGAACGATCCCCGTGATCCCCTCGGCGACCCGCTCGCACACGGCCGAAATCGTGGCCGTCGGATTGGCTCCCACCGCCGACGGGAGGAGCGCGCCGTCCGCCACGTAAAGCCCCGGATAGCCGAAGACCTGGCCGAACGTGGGCAGGTCGGCGCTGGTGACCCCATGCGCCGGGTCGTCCGCCAGCACGCACCCGCCCAGCGGATGGACGGAGACGTTCTTGCGCGACGGCGGGTACCAGGTGGGGAGCACGAAGAAGTGCTTCCCCTCGACCACGTCGCGGTAGCCCTTGGACTCCTGGACGATCGCCTCGTAGAGCGGCATGCTGTCCTGCTGCGGCCAGTCGATGGTGACCGCTCCCGCCGAATCGAGCGACATGGTGCCGTTCGAGTGGTCGAGCCCCATGCAGAGCAGGACGCTGGTGTCGTAGGAGATGTCCCCCGACAGCAGGTCGCTCAGCGCCCAGCCGACGCTCCCCGCGGAGTCCCCGTCACGGAAGCGGTGCCACGCTTCGCTCACCAGCTCCCCCACCGCGCCGAGCTTCGACAGCGGCGGCCGCACCCCCTCGACGAACCAGGAGGCGAAGACCGGGTAGCTCGCGTCCTCCATGATGAAGGCGTGATCCTTGTTGAAGTCCTTGAACAGGTTGAAGTCGATCCGCTGGGTGATCACCGGCCCGTAGTTCGGATCGGCCGGCTCGCTCCCCTCCATCACAAAAGAGAGGAAATCGCCGTTGCCCGAGAAGCGGGTGCCCAGCCGGTCGCCCAGCCGCGGCAGGGTCTGGTAGAGGTCCCGGCAGCGCATCAGCAACTCGGTCGAGCCGAGCGTGCCGGCCGACACCACCACCCGGTTGGTGAGCGCCGCCTGGGCCAGCCGCGTCCCCTGCTGGAGGTCGTAGTAGTAGACCCGGTAGCCGTGCGATCCGTCGGCCGACGGATCGTCCTCCTCGGCGGCGTTGACCGGCACGATGCGGTGCGCCAGGTGCTCGGTCAGCACCCGCGCGCCGTAGCGCTGCTCGGCCACGAACAGGTAGTTGAGGTCGATCGTGTTCTTCGAGTGGGTGTTGCAGCCGACGTCGCACTCGGCGCAGTAGACGCAGGAGGTCTGGCGGGCGCCATAGCGGTTCTCCGCCTGCTCGCCGATCGGCAGCGGGTTGGCGAAGTCGTTGCCGAAGAAGACGTTGATGTCGACCAGTTGCGAGTCGCGCCCGATCGTCTTCGCCACCTTCTCGAAGAGCCGGGTGCGGACGACCTCGCGGCGCGGATCGCCGTTGCGCGGGATCGGCCGTGAGCCGAGCACCTCCTTGGCGACGCTGTAGTAGGGAGCGAGCGCCGCCTTCCGGGTGTTCGCCGGCCAGCGCTCGTCGAAGACCTGATCGGGCGGCTCCATGAAGACGTTGGCGTAGATCAGCGAGCCGCCGCCGAGGCCGGCGGAGAGCACGACGTCCATGCGGTGGAAGTTGCGGATGTCGAACAGGCCGTGCGACTCGGCCCGCTGCATCTCCTTCGGCCGGGCGCGCTGCTCTTCCTTCATCTCGGGAACGTTCCAGAAGTTCCGCGCGAAGTCGTGCGGCGAGCGCGGGAACGAGCCCATCGGATAGCGCTTGCCCCGCTCCAGCACCATCACCTTGCCCGGCCACCGCTTGCTGAGACGGCAGGCGCTGATGCCGCCGCCGAACCCGCTGCCGATGACGACCGCCTCGTATCTCTCGGCCATGGTAAGGCTCTCCGCTCTTAAGATCGTGGAGTTTGAAGGATATCACGAGAGCCGAGCTGATACGATTCGGCTCCCATGCCGCCGCTCTCCTGGACGATCGACGAGGACATCCGCCGGGCCTCCACCCTGCCGGCCGAGATCTACGCCGATCCGCGCTGGTTCAAGGCCCTGCGTGACGCCGTCTTCGCGCGGAGCTGGCAGCTCGTGGCGGACACCGACGCCGTCCGCGTCCCCGGCCAGACGTACCCCTTCACCCTGCTCGAAGGGGTGCTCGACGAGCCGCTGCTGCTGACCCGGGACGCGCAGGACGCCCTCCACTGCCTGTCCAACGTCTGCACCCATCGCGGCACGCTGGTCTGCGAGCACGCCGGAGTGCAGCCGGCGCTCCGCTGCCGCTATCACGGCCGGCGCTTCGCCCACGACGGCCGCTTCCTCTCGATGCCCGAGTTCGAGGGCGCCGAAGGCTTCCCCTCCTCCGCCGACGACCTGAAGAAGATCCCCTTCGGAAGTTGGGGAAAGCTCCTCTTCGCCTCGCTCGACCCCGCCTTCCCCTTGGCCGAGCTGACGGCCGAGCTCGACGCGCGGGTCTCCTGGATGCCCCTGCGCGAGGCCGTGCTCGACCCCGCCCGCTCGCGCGACTACCTGGTGCGCGCCAACTGGGCCCTCTACTGCGACAACTTTCTGGAGGGGTTCCACATCCCCTACGTCCACGCCGGGCTGGCGGGAGCCCTCGACTACGGCGAGTACCGCACCGAGCTCTTCCGCTGGGGCAACCTCCAGGTAGGAGTCGGCAGCGGCACCGAGGACGTCTTCGATCTGCCCCCGTCGTCGCCCGACTACGGCCAGAAGATCGCCGGCTACTACTTCTGGCTCTTTCCCAACACGATGCTGAACTTCTACCCCTGGGGGATGTCGGTCAACGTCGTCCGTCCGCTCGGCCTCGACCGCACCCGCGTCTCCTTCCTCGCCTACGTCTGGGACCCCGCGAGGCTCGACCGCGGCGCCGGCTCAGGGCTGGACCGCGTCGAAAGAGAAGACGAAGCGGTCGTCGAGAGCGTCCAGAAAGGCGTGCGCTCGCGCGCCTACCGCCGCGGCCGCTACTCGCCGAAGCGCGAGCAGGGGGTCCACCACTTCCACCGCCTGCTGGAACGCTTCCTGAGCGAGGCCTGACTCCGAAGGCCGCTCCCCTCCTGGGACCGCCGGCGTCCCCGCCGGCCTTCTAACTCAGAAATTCGCCCTGAAAGGGCGAAATTTGAATAGCCTGGCATTTCAATGCCAGGTATCGCAGTCCCCCAATTCCCCACCCGCCCTGAAGGGGCGGAACCCAACCTTCCGATCTCTCTCGACCGGAAAATCATCCTGAACGGCACCGCCCCCTCGGGGCGGATCGGGGATGGTGGCCTGCCTACCTGGCATTGAAATGCCAGGCTAATCAAATTCCGCCCCTCCAGGGCGGCCCCCAAGAACCCCGCCAATCTGACAAAATTACCTGCAACGCTACGCGACACTCCCGGGAGCCCCATGGCGAACTTCACGACCGTGTTCTTGAGCTCGACCGCGAAGGACCTCCAACCCTGGCGGGACGCCGTGGCCGAGGCGATCGGCAAGCTGTCGGGCTTCCACTGCATCCGCATGGAGGACTTCGGGGCCGTGGATGCGGCACCGGCGGATCTCTGCCGCAAGAAGGTGGCGGAGAGCGACATCCTCGTGGGGTTGGTGGGCCACCTTAACGGAAGCGGTCCAGAGGGAAGCGACCTCTCCTATACGCAGATCGAATACGAGGAGGCCAAGCGGAAAAGAAAGCCTCGCTTGATGTTCATCGCCGACGACGACTTCCCTCTCCCCGCCCGGCTGGGCCGCGAACCGGAGGAGGCCTATCAGCGCCAGCTCCTTTTCCGGAAACAGGTCGGTCGCGATCGTGCGGCGGTCTTTTTTAACGAGCCGCAGAGACTGGCCACGATGGTGACCACAGCCCTTCAGAATCACCAGACAGAGCAGGCATCGAAGACAAGCCGAAAAGAGCGACCCGCCTCGAAAAGCCGATCGAGCCGCAATCCAGCCGACCTCGCCAAAACCGAAAGCCTCTACCTCGCACATCTCGTCGAGCGATATCGGTACCTCGACTTCAAAGGCATGGGAATCTCGGACCGCATCCCCCTGCGACTGCCGCTCCTCGACATGTATGTTCCGTTGAAGGCCCGGATCCAGACTCCGGAAGGAGAGACATGGGCACGACAGACGCGCTTGGCCGGCAGGCTCGTTAGTGAAGATGAGGCTGAGGTAATAGGCGAGAGGTTGAGCGAGCCACAACCAGTGCTGGATTTGCTCCAGAAGAACAGTGGTCTGATTCTGTTGGGAGATCCAGGCTCCGGCAAGACAACCTTCCTCAAGTCGCTGGCCCTGGCGCTCGCCTCCGGTCAAGAAGAGATTCCGGGGATCGGTCACCGGCTGCCGGTCCTAGTCCCTCTCTCGGCCTACGCGAATGCCATCGCCAAACGCGACCTCCCTTTGCAGGACTTTTTCGTCCGTTACTTCAAGGATCGCGGGTTCGAGCTTCTTATCGCCCCTCTGTTCACGGAAAAGCTGGCCCGTGGCGAGGTCCTGCTGCTGCTCGACGGGCTCGACGAAGTGCGGGAACTGCGGCATCGCAACACAGTGGTCGAGCGCGTCCAGGATTTCTACAGCCGCCATCGTGGAGCAGGCAACAAGTTCGTGCTCACAAGCCGGGTCGTAGGTTACCGGGAGATTAGACTGACGGCCGAGGGCTTGGCGGAAGCTACCCTGGTTGATTTTGATGACGAGGAAATCAAGGCCTTCGTCCAGAAATGGACGGCGGCGATCGAAAGGGCGGCGTCCGGCGAGACGCCAACCGCTCGGGAGGAGGCAAGCCGGGAGCGTGAAGAACTGCTAGCCGCTGTGCGCGGAAATCCCGGGGTGCGGTCGCTGGCGGCCAACCCGCTTCTGCTCACCATCCTGGCGCTGATGAAGCGGCAGGGGGTGACCCTGCCGGAGCGGCGGATCGAGCTCTATCAGCGCTATGTCGAAACACTCCTCAAGCACTGGAACCTCGCCCGGGGTCTCGCGGGCCGTCCGGCGAAGGATTTGGATCTGATGGACACGCTGCGTATCCTTCAGCCTCTCGCTCTCTGGATGCACGAGACCTCGCCCGGGGTGGGATTGGTCAAGGAGGGCGACCTGCACCGCGAGCTTCAGCGCATCTTAGCCGAGCGGAGAGACCGAGACCCCGAAAAAGCAGCACGCCAGTTTCTGGCGGACGTACGAGAGCACACGAGCCTTCTCCTTGACCGAGGTGGGCGGCAGTATGGTTTCATCCACCTGACCTTCCAGGAGTATTTAGCGGCGGCGGCGCTGGCGCAGAAAGGTCAGCAAGAGGTGGAGCCGATCGTGGCAGTCCTGTCATCCCATGTCGGCGAGGCTCCCTGGCGGGAGGTGAGTCTGTTGACACTGGGCTATCTGGGACTCGTGCAGCAACGGGATCAGGCGGCCAGCGCGGTCCTCGAAGAGCTGTTACAGCGATCGCCGGGCCCGGCTGGGGAGGCGGCGATCCTGGCCGGAGAAGCGGTGGTGGACATGGGCCGCGGCATCATCGCGAGCGAGCCCTGCGAAAGAATCGTGGACGCCCTGCTGACGGTGATGAGGGATGACCGGCAGGTGAAGGCGCCCCGGCGAGCCGCGGCAGGCAAGGCGCTGGCCGTGCTGGGCGACCCGCGGTTCGATCCAGAACTCTGGTGTCTGCAGAGAGAGATGGACCTGGGGTTCGTGGAGGTTCCGGTGGGATCGTTCCTGATGGGGAGCAATCCGAAAAATGGTCCAGCATCCGAGGAAGATGAGCTTCCCTGTCACTCCGTGACCCTGCCGACGTTCTGGTTGGGAAGGTATCCGGTGACGGTGGGCCAGTATCGGGCGTTCGTCGAGGCAAGGGGGTACCAGCCGAAGGCCCCTCGCTGGCAGGAAGGCCCCTCGACCCAGCCAGTAGCCTACGTCACTTGGTATGACGCTCTGGCGTACTGCCGGTGGCTGGGGGAGCGACTGCGGGATCTGGCGTCAAGCCTTAGGAAGGGAGTGGGCTCGCCGCTGCTCTGGTCCGGTCTGGCCTCTGGCAAGCTGCAGGCGAGCTTGCCTTCGGAGGCGGAGTGGGAAAAGGCAGCGCGAGGAGCGGAGG
>DASWQX010000348.1:0-4176 GCA_036403495.1 Thermoanaerobaculia bacterium | reverse complement strand
TCGTTTTCGGTTGCGCTGCTCATGACGGCGGGCCAGGACCCGAGGGAGGAAAGGCCGGGCTGTCAAGGCCGCGCGTAGCGCGCCCGCCAGGGTCTGCCTTGCGGCTCGGCCGCCCTCGGGTACAAAAGCCAGACGCATGTGAAGGGGAACCGGGGACGAAAGGAGAGGCAATATGTCCGAGATCAACAGGACCAGATCCCCCTCGGCGAGATCTCGGCGGTCTGGGCTGGGAGCCGGAGCCGCTCCCCCCAAGAGGGGTCGACAACTGCCCCATCTACGGCGGCTGATCGAGTTCGCCAGCCCGAGACCGGGCTCCGACATCCTTTATTCTTGCGGTCAGTCAAGGAGCCGAGTGCAATCCCGTCGCCCCTTGGCACCGCTGCATCAATTAGAAGGGTCTAACCGCCAAGTACCGAAAGGATGAACCTCATCCCCTCCTGATCGATCAGGGTTCTTCAAGGTCCGGACCTATGCGAAGGATGGCGAAGGGAAAGGGATTCGGGGGCTCATCGTCTCTTCCCCAGGAGTTGCGGTGTGCGAGATCCGCAGAAAGGCCGCTTGATCCCCGCGCACGACAGCGCGCCTTCAGGCATCTGGAAGGGCTTTGCGCGGTGAGATCACTTTCCTGTCCGACGAGGCCCGTCGCCTCGTTGCGATGGGGTCAGTCCCGCTCATCGCTTGAACCGAACGGAGTGCTTGTAGAGCTTCCGCACTTCTTCCTTGGCGTGCTCCCGGTCCTTCGCCCGCACGAAACCGGTTTCGATATCCCCTGAAGAGTCGTAACGATACACACAGGTTCCGCGCACGTTTCCGAAGTACCTCCCGCGCGAGTCGTAGCCACCACCGTTAAGGCGCAATTTGCTCAAATAGATCGGAATGCCCTTGTCCTGGTTGGTCATAATCGACATGCTCCTTTGGGATTCCGGGCCCTTGCGCCCGGCAGGCCAGAGCTCGTTGGCTCCGGCTCTTTCGCGCACGCAACTGGCGCGGCGTCACCAACCCAAGACCGCCTTCAAGGACGTCCAGCGGGGAGTCGGTCTTCCTTCCGCGATGATCAGGGAATCGATGAGCTCGAGTCCGAGGAGCTCACAAGCAGGCACCATACGTTTCGTAAAGTAAAAATCCTCGGCGCTCGCCTCGAGCTTGCCGGACGGATGGTTGTGGGCGATGATCAAACCGCTGGCATTGGCGAGAAGAGCCGGAACGATGAGCCCACGCGGTTCGACACTGCATCGGGAAAGGCAGCCCACATATGCGATAGTCCAGCCGATAACGCGAGACATCCCATCCACATAGGCACCGCACACGACCTCGCGGTCCACTCCGTCAAAGACCCTGTTCCAAAGGAACGCTGCCATCTCGACAGGCCGTACCAAGGTCTTGGGTTCGCCAACGATTTCCTCGTCCTCTTTGATCAATCGAACCTTGTAGCGGGTAACGGTATGGCCCTGGACGGCGCCTTGGCTCGTCGGCTTACGCCGCCTGGAGACGATCGGAGGATCAGGGTTGACCATAGCGAGAAGTCCTTTCTTCGATGACCGCTGCCGGGCATTCGCGCCCGACGCGGGGCCGCCGTTCCGGCCCTTTACGGACTCCCGGGAGATGGCGCGTAGCGCCGACGCCGCTCGAAGGGACGGCTGTCCAGGCCGGGCCTTCCCTGGGCCCGCCCCGCAGGGGTTTGCCTTGACAGCCGTCCGAGAGCGGCGAGACTTCGAGAGAGAAAGGGCCGGACCGGTGGCCCCGTGGCGGAGGGCTTCAATATGCCCAGGCTTCGTAGATGGCCTGTCCGATGCCCATGGCTGCCTGGGCTTCGTCGGCTCCGTCGCCCGCTCCTGCGCTTTCCAGGGCCCCTTCGATCGACAGGCCATCGACCTGGAGCGAGGCGCTGACCTTGCGAGCCACGAGATCGAGCGCGGTCTTCTGGACGGTCCTGTCGTAGTACGGAACCTCGATCGTCACGTCCAGCGCCTGGCCGATCCGGTGCAAGCGTCCGTTGGCCTGACGCACCACCCGGGCGTCGTAGTCGATGCCTTCCACCCAGATCGCGCGGCTGAACGCGACGAGGTTGTTGAGGCCAGTCTGGATCGCCTTGGGATTCGCGATGAGGATCCGGCGTCCGGGTTCGATCACATTCTCGTTGAGCCACCGCTCGCGTTGGAGCGCCTTGACCTTGTGGACATCCAGGAAAACGGCCCGCTGCCCGAGATGCTCCCGAAACAGCCGGAGATACCGGGCTGGAAGGCCCGAGTCACCCGTGTGGCGTAGGAAGATGAGGACATTGCGCCCCTCCTGGATGCAGGCGCGCACCCGGCGAAGAATCCATCGCTCCTTCGGCGTAATCCAGGCTGAGGGCAACATCCTTCCCGCGGCGACGACGGCGCCTCCCACGTCCTTCGGGTAGCGGAGCACGAACTCCGGGAGATCGCCGGTACACCGATCGAGATACGACGGCAACTCGCACCACGCGCCCCAGAGCGCGCCGTCTAGATGGGTGTAGCGGTCCTTCCTGATCTGGTCGGTCAACACGGTCAGGAGACGGCGGAACTCCGCCAGCAGATCCTGGCCCATTCCATCGTCCTCGGCCACTGTGATCGCGACCGGCAGCTCGGAGCACGGCGGCAGCTCCTCGTCGAGATCCTCCTTGTGCATGATGAGAGCGACCGGGAGGAGGTGCTCGAGGATGCAGCTCGGCAGCACTCCCGGCGCCTGGCCCATCTGGCGGATCTCCGGCGCCTCCCGGGTCTGCTCGCGATCGCTTCGCGAGCCGTAGGCCACGACCTCGGAGGTGAGCGACTCGGCGCCCTCGGGCACGTAGATCTTGCGGTAGCCGTACGCGGTGATGAACGCCTGCTGCTCCCACGGCTGGAACTGGTGACGAAACCTCTGCGAGAGCGCCCAGAGATTGCTGAACAGACTGGCGGCGTAGCCGCCCATGAGCGAGCCGGTCAGCGCGATCGTGGGGACGCCGGGCAGCTCGACCAACCGGTGGGCAGCCTTCTGCTGGGCGGAACCTCGGTTCGAATACTCGTGCCACTCGTCGGCGATCAGCATTCCAAACTTCCGCCGGCAATAGCGGAGGATGTAACGGGCGAGCGGATAGCGGCGGGGCGCCGGCGTGGCTTGGAACAGGGGCTCCCCGCAAGGCTCGCTTTCCTCCCAGCGGCCGAGCGAGTGGAGCTGTTCGAGAGCGCCGAGCAACGCCAGTTGTTCCGATCCCTCAGAAGAGGCCCGCTCGAGCTTGGCGGCGAGCTCCAAGAGCTGGCCACCGCGCTGGCGCGGCCTGAAGACAGCCTCTTGGTACTCACTCCCGTCCTGCTCGAGGGCCGCCGCGGCGCTGTCGAGAAGATGGCTAGCCCGAGCGCGGAGAAACTCCGCAATGTCGGCTCCAAGTCCAACCGCGTGGCAGAGCTGATCGAGCATGGCCGGCAAGCGGTAGTCGAACGAAGATCCTTCCTCGATCAGCTCACAGACCCGGAGGGCGATCGGCCTCAGGCGATTGGCGCTCGGAAGCGGTCCCGGCGCGTCGGCCTCGGCCTCTTGCTCATCATCCTCGGCCTCAGAAACCGGAGGGAGGGTCATCGCCAGGATGCGGCGGCTGGAGACCAGAGAGCGGACCAGTGGATCGTAGGGATAGGTGCCGATCAGCGTGACCGCGAGATCCTCTGCGATCCGGGCCGCTTCATTCACCGGCAGGTGGATCACCGAAGCGCACCGGGCTCGCGTCTCGGCAAGCCTCTCGGGGCTGATCTCCAGGAGGGTTCCGCATCGCGGGCAGGTGGCCCGGCGAGCTCCTCCCTTTCTGCCCGCACCGATGCCCTTCACGCCGTGGCCCAGCTTGGCGACTTCTCGGGAGAGCACGTAGATCTCAGCGTCCCGGTGAAGGTCCGCGATCCCCTCGACGAGGATCACCCGGTGGGAAGGGAGGACCGCTGCGGCCTGATCCCTCCAGGACTGGAGCAGATGCGGCGGACAGATGACGAGAGTCCGCTGGACGGGAGACAGGCGCGACGTGTCGAACCCGAGCCTCATGAGCTCCCTGACCGTGTGGCGGAAGAAACCGGGCGAAAGCGCGCCGACCAGCGAAAGCGCCACGGTGGACTTTCCGGTGCCGACCTCGGCGATGGCCTGGGGGTTCTCCCCGCAGGCCAGGAGCTTGAGACCGGTGATGATGGCATC
>DASWQX010000347.1:0-6743 GCA_036403495.1 Thermoanaerobaculia bacterium | reverse complement strand
CGCCGTGAGCGGCGAAGGGCGGCCTCAGGCGAGCATGGGGGTGGACGCCGGCGACTACGACGGCAACGGCAGCCTGGATCTCGCAATGAGCGATCTCACGGGCGAAGGCAATGCCCTCTACCGGAACGACGGCACCGGCCTGTTCGAGGACGTCTCGCTGCCGAGCGGCCTCAAGACCCCCTCCTGGAAGCTCACCGGCTTCGGCCTGTCCTGGCTGGACTACGACAACGACTCGTGGCTCGACCTCCTGGTCGTCAACGGCGCGGTGAGGAAGATCGACGCGCAGTCGCGGGCGGGAGATCTCCTGCCTCTCAAGCAGGAGAAGCAGCTCTTCCACAACCTCGGCAACGGCCACTTCGAGGAGGTCGGCAAGCGGTCCGGCGCCGTCTTCTCGATCCCCATGATCGGCCGCGGCGCCGCGTTCGGCGACCTCGACAACGACGGTGATACGGACGTGGTGGTCAACAACAACAACGGCCCCGCCCAGGTGCTGATCAATCAGGTCGGCAACCGGCGCCCGTGGCTCGGGCTGCGGCTCCTCACCGGTCAGCCCGGTCAGCCCGGCAGGGACGCCCTCGGCGCCGTGGTCGACCTCTACCGGCCGGGCAAGCCCGTCCTTCGCCGCCGGGCGCACACGGACGGCAGCTACGCCTCCGCCAACGACCCCAGAGTGCTCTTCGGCCTGGGCGACACGCCCCAGGTGGACAAGGTGGTGGTGCGCTGGCCGAGCGGCCGGACCGAGACCTGGAGGAAGGTGCCGGTGGGCGCCTACACCACCCTGCGCGAAGGGACCGGCGACAAGGCCCCGGAGGAGAAGAAGTGAACGGCGCCCTGAGACAGGCCGCGAAGCTCGGTGTCCTGCTCTTGGCCTGGACGCTGTCGGCGGCCGTCGCCGGTACCCAGTCTACAAAGCTGCTGCCGGTCCCGGCGGTGGACACGGAAGGGATGGAGCCGGCGATCCGCCAGGAGATCGAGCAGGACCGCCGGAGCCTGGAGAAGGCGATCGCCGAGCTCCCCGCCGGCTCGGCGGAGCTGGCGGAAGCCTATGGGCGGCACGGCCAGATCACCGCCCTCTACAAGCTCAACGCGATCGCCCGGATCTGCCTGGAGAACGCCGTGCGGCTCGCGCCGGCCGAGCTCCGCTGGACCTACTCCCTGGGCGCCCTGCTCCAGGCGACCGGCGATTTTTCGGCGGCCGAAGAGCGCTTCGTCCGCTCCCTGGAGCTCCGTCCGGGCGATCCCGCCATCCTGATCCGCCTGGGCGAGGTCCGGCTGAATCTCGGCCATCTCGCCGAGGCCCGCCAAGCGTTCGAGGCGGCCCTTCCCGCATCGGGCGCCGCCGCCGCGGCTCACTTTGGCCTCGGCCGCGTAGCGCTCATCGGGGAGGATGCCCGCGCCGCGGCCGCTCACTTCGAGGCCGCCCTCGCCGCTCAGCCCGGGGCCGCCGAGGTCCGCGCGCCGCTCGCGGTCGCCTACCGCAAGCTGAAGCGCCTCGACGACGCCCGCGCGGCTCTGGCGGCTTACGGCGAAGGGCGGGTGACCTTCCCCGATCCGATCCTCGATCAGGTCGCCCGGATGGACGTCGGCAGCCAGCGGTTCCTTCAGTCCGGAGCCTCGGCGCTCCGCGAGAAGCGCTTCCCCGACGCCGTCCAGGCCTACCGGAAAGCGCTGGAGAGCGAGCCCGCGAACGCCACCGCCTGGATGAACCTGGGGGTCGGCCTGGAAGGGTCGGGAGACCCGGCCGGCGCCGAAAAAAGCTACCGGAAGGCCGTCGAGCTGCAACCGTCGCTCGCCCGTGCTCACTATGACCTGGGGACCCTCCTCGCCGGGCGCGGCGCCATCCAGGAAGGGCTCGAGCACCTGGAGACCGCCGTCCGCCTCGATCCGGAGTCCCGGGACGCCCTCTTCAACCTCGGCCAGGCCTTGGAGGCCACGGAGGAGCCGGCGCGCGCGCTCGACACCTACGACTGCCTCCTGAAGCTCGCCCCCCAGGACCTCGACGCCCGGTTCCACCGCGGGCAGACGCTCGCCGCCCTCGGCCGTCCCGCCGAGGCCGCCGACGAGTTGGGACGGGTGGTCGCCGCCGAGCCCCGCGAGGCGGCGCCGCGGATCGCGCAGGTGATCGCGCTGCTCGGCGCCGGACGGGACGCGGAGGCACGGGCACGCCTCGAAGAGGGGCACAAGGCGCTGCCCCAGAGCGAGCCGCTCGCCCAGCTCCTGGTGCGCGTGCTCGCCGGTTCCTCGCATTCGGATGTCCGCGACGGCGGCAAGGCGCTGGAGATCGCCCAGAGCCTCCTCGCCGCCGGGCCCACCGCCGAGCGGGAAGAGGTGCTGGCCCTGGCCCTCGGCGAAACCAAGCGCTTCGCCGAGGCCGCCGATCACCTGCACCGCGCGCTCGCCGCCCTCCCGCCCGATTCCCCGGACCACTCGCGCCTCGAGCACTGCCTCTCCCTCTACGAGCAGAGCGAGCCCTGCCGTGCCCCGGGCTCCTGAGGTGAAGACTTTTCAGGCGTCTCGCACGCCGTCCAGGTCCACGACCGGCGTCCCTCGCATCAGCGCCCAGTAGAGGACGAACGCCACGGCGAAGCCTACGAACCAGGCGTAGTCGTAGAGCCAGCGCAGCCCGGGCACCACCAGACCGATCAAGGCCCCGGTCACTCCGGCAATCAGCGAGACGATCGCCTTCCAGTTCCAGCGGCCGTAGAGGCCCTCGGACTGGTACAGGTCCGCCAGCGAGAGATTGGTTTTCCGGATCAGCCAGTAATCGGCGATGAAGATCCCCGCGATCGGTCCCAGGAAGCTCGAATAGCCGACCAGCCAGCCGAAGATATAAGTGCCGTAGTCCGACAGCAGCCGCCAGGGCATGATCGCGATCCCGAGGATGCCGGTGAGCACGCCGCCGATGGCGAAGGTGATGCGCGACGGCCAGAGGTTCGAGAAATCGTTGGCCGGCCCCACCACGTTGGCCGCCACGTTGGTGGTGAGCGTCGCGATCAGCAGCGCGAACAGCGCGATCAGGATGACCAGCGGGTGGCCGAGCTTCGACAGCAGGACTACCGGGTCCCAGATCGCCTCGCCGAAGATCAGCACCGACGCCGAGGTCACCGCCACGCCGATGAACGAGAACAGGGTCATCGTCGTCGGCAGGCCGTAGAGCTGGCCGCGCACCTGGGCTCTCTGGTCGCGGGCGAAACGTGAGAGGTCGGGGATGTTGAGCGCGAGCGTCGCCCAGAAGCCGACCATGGCGGTGAGCGATGGCACGAAGAAGGCCAGGAACTCACCCGTCGACTTGAATTTGCTCGGCTGCGCGAGGATCGGTCCCAGGCCGCCGGCCCGCATCATCGCCCAGCCGAGGAGCGCAAGGCCCGCGACGATCAGGAAGGGCGCCGCCCACGCCTCCAGGCGCTTGATCGCGTTGCTCCCGCGCACGACGATCACCATATTCCAGAGCCAGAAGACGAAGAACGAGATCCAGACCCCGCCGGGAACCCGCTGCCAGCCGGGAACGGCGGTCGTCAGCAGGGTCTGGATCGCCTGGCCGCCGATCCAGGTCTGGATGCCGAACCAGCCGCAGGCGACCAGGCCGCGAAGGATCGCCGGCACGTTGGCGCCGCGGGTGCCGAAAGACGCGCGCGCGAGCACCGGAAACGGGATGCCGAAACGGGTGCCGGGGTGCGCGATGAGCACCATGGGCACCAGCACGATCAGGTTGCCCAGGATGATGGTGACCATCGCCTGCCACCAGCTCATCCCTCCCTGCACCAGTCCGGCGGCCAGCATGTAGGTGGGGATGCAGACCGACAGCCCCACCCACAGGGACGCCATGTTGTACGTGCTCCACGTCCGCTGCTCGACGCGGGTGGGAGCGAGGTCCGCGTTCCACAGGCGGGCGTCGGACGACGGCTCGCGCAGCTCAAACAGCTCGCCGCGGACCCTCCGCATCGCCTTGACGCGCTCTGACATGGTACGCGTAGGATATACCTCTCGCCGCGACCCAGGCCAGGCATGCCAGGCACGCCAGAGAGACAACCACGAGCGCCGTCCGCAGGTGCGCCGCAGTCGAGAGCGTGATCCCGAGCCCGGTCCCCATCGCCAGATAGGCCGCGATGCAGGCCGGGCATTTCGGCAGCAGCACCAGGAGCGCGGCCGGACCCACGGCGCTTCCGCAGCACCGCCGGGGGCTCAATGCTTCTCCTCTCCCGCACAGCACGCGGCGGCCGCGGCTCCCGCGGCGGCCTCCTGTCCGGGGTACCGGTCGTGATGGCGGACCCAGGCCATCGGGAAAGGCAGGTCCCCTTCGTCGCGCCCCTTGGGGGCGAAATCGAGGAATTTGTAGACCCCCAGCAGCTCCTCGGCGCCGCGCCCGTAGGTCGAGTAGGTGTGGAAGATCTCGCCGTCTTCGTCCGTGACGAACACACTGAGGCCGGGAGCCTCGTCGCTCGGGAATCCGCTGGAGCCGTAGTTGTAAGGTTTATTTCCCGGGGCCAGCTCGTCGGGCGTGAAGGACACGCGATAGTCGCGGTTGAAGTCGGTCCCGTGCGAGGAAACCCACTTGAAAGGCCACCCCATGCGCCGCTGGAACGCTTCGATCTGTTCGCGGCGCGCGCGCGAGACGACGGCCAGCGTCACGTCCCGCTGCGCCAGATGGATCAGGCTGGCGCCGAGATGATCGGCCACCAGCGAGCAACTCGGGCAACCCTCCGGCCACTCCGGACCGAACATGAAGTGATACACGATCAGTTGGCTGCGCCCGCCGAAGAGGTCCGCGAGCGTTTCCTTGCCCCCCGGACCGTCGAAGACGTAATCCTTGTCAATCTTTTCCCAGGGCAGCTCGCGGCGCTGCCGGCTCAGGTCGTCGCGGAGCCGGGTGAGCTCCTTCTCCTTGGCGAGCAGCTCCTTGCGGGCGAGAACCCACTCCTGCGATGAAACGACTTCGTGCGTGGCGGTCTGTGTATTCATGATCCATCCTTTCGTAGTGCGAATCGTGGTCTGTGAGTGGTACGTCTCCCGGGCAGTTCGGGATACGCGCCACGCGCAGGCTCAATTCGGGAAAGGCTCCGCGACGACCACCGAGGCCGCCGCCGGCAGGATCCAGGGGCAGTGGATATAGTCCGCGATCCTTGCCACGCGGTGATCGATCACTTCGAGGCGGACGGCCGCCCTGGGTTTCCATCCCTCGGGCTCTTCGTACAGGACGACGACCATGGGCTCGCCGTCCACCTCGCCCACCGCCAGGCGCCAGGGGATCGGCCAGCGGCTGTAATTGGCGAAATAGGGCGCTTTGGCCACCATGCCAGTGAAGCGGTCCATCACGCGCAGGCGGGCGTCGGCCGCGGTCAGCTCCCGCAGGCCGTCCCAATCGCGGCGATTGAACCGTTCGACGTAGAGGTGCAGGAGCCGGCTCTCCTCCGTGTCGCTCGCCGGGCGCGCCGCTCGGGGCACGGGTTCGGCCGGCAACTTCGCGCGGCCGCGATGGAGCGCGGCTTTGACCCCGCCCACGGTGGAGTCGACGAGCTCCGCGATCTCTTCGAGCGAATAGTCGAAGACGTCCTTGAGCAGCACGCAGGCGCGCTCCTTCGGCGGCAGGTTCATCACGAGGTGCTCCACCGCCCGCCCCAGCGCCGGTCCAGGAGGATCGACCGGCAAGACCGTGTCGGGTTCCAGCACGGCCGTCTCCGCGTCCTGGCGGACTCCCCGGCGCCGCAGAAAGTCGATACATCGGTTGTGCGCGATCCGGAACAGCCAGGGCGCCAGAGGGCGGCTGTCGTCGAAGCTGTCCAGCATCCGGTAGGCCTGGAACAGCGCTTCCTGGACGACGTCCTCGCCGTCGAAGACCGAGCCGGTCATCCGCGAGCAGTAGCGGTGCAAGCTCGGGCGCAGGTTGGCGATCGTCTCCAGGAACGCCACATAGCGCGCCTCGAAGGGGCCGTCGGCAGGCGGGTCGAGTGGGGTCTGTAGGTCCATGTTCACCTCTACGCGGGCCGGGAGCGTTAGGATACGATCGCTCGGACGACGAAACCAGAAAGGCTGACGAAATGCGGACGCTCGCGGCTCCCACCCTCGAAGAGATCCAGGCCGCCCGCGCGCGGCTGGCCGGGGTCACCCTCCGTACGCCGCTGGTGCGCCTGAACGTGGACGGCGCGCCGGGGGAAGTCTGGCTCAAGTTGGAGAACCTGCAGCCCATCGGCTCCTTCAAGCTGCGGGGGGCCACCAATGCCATGCGCCTCGCCGGTCCCGAGGGGTTGCGCGAGGGGGTCTACACGGCGAGCGCCGGCAACATGGCGCAGGGGGTGGCCTGGAGCGCCCGCGCGCTCGGCGTGCCGGCGGTGATGGTGGTGCCCGACCACGCTCCGGCCACCAAGCTGGCGGCCATCGAGCGCCTCGGCGGCCGGATCGTGAAGGTGCCCTTCGACCGCTGGTGGCAGGTGATCATGGAGCACTCCTTCCCGGGGCTCGACGGCCTCTTCATCCATCCGGTGGCCGACCGGGCGGTGATGGCGGGCAACGGCACCGTCGCCCTGGAGATCCTCGAGGATCTGCCGGACGTGGACACCGTCCTCGTCCCCTTCGGCGGCGGCGGGCTCTCCTGCGGCATCGCGGCCGCGCTCGCCGCCCTGCGTCCGCAGGCCCGGGTCTTCGGCTGCGAGGTGGAGACCGCCGCGCCGCTCTCCGCCTCCCTCGCCGCCGGCTCGCCCCAGACCGTGGACTACCGCCCGAGCTTCGTCGACGGCATCGGCGGCAAG
>DASWQX010000346.1:0-6002 GCA_036403495.1 Thermoanaerobaculia bacterium | reverse complement strand
AGCCGGGCCAGGGGCACGCACGGGAGGCTCTGGAGGTCAGCGAGCGCGCCCGCGCGCGGTCCCTGCTCGACCTGCTCCAGGAGGCTGGTGCCCGCATCAGCGAGGGGGTGGACCCGGACCTGCGCGACCGGTATCGCTCCCTGCTCCTGCGGCTGAACGGCAAGGCGAACCGCCAAGCCGGACTGCTGCAACACCCGGCGAAAGAGGAGAGCCGCCGGGCTGCGGAGGCGGAGACCCTCTCGGCGCTCGAAGATCTGACCCAGGTCGAGGCCGAGATCCGCCGGCACAGCCCGCGCTATGCGGCGCTCACCCAGCCGTCTCTCGCCACGAGCACCGAGATTCAGGGCCTGCTCGACGGCGAGACGATGCTCCTCGAGGTCGCGCTCGGCGAGGAGCGGAGCTTCCTGTGGGTGGTGGACCAGGGCTCGGTGACCGGCTTCGAGCTTCCTCCCCGCGCCCGGATCGAAGCGCTCGCCCGCGAGGTCTACAGCCGGTTGAGCGTGCTCTCCTCGGGAGACGAGCGCCGGGACGAGGCCGCTTCCACCCTGAGCCGGATGCTGCTCGGGCCGGTCGCCGCTCGGCTGGCTGGAAAAAGATTGATCGTCGCCGCCGACGGCGCCTTGCAATACGTCCCTTTCGCCATGCTGCCCGATCCGGCGGCCTCCGGAGAAAAGATTTCGGTCCCGCTCCTTGTGGGACACGAGGTGGTCAACGTACCTTCGGCCTCCGCGGTGGCCCTGCAACGGCGGCTCGGCCGACGGGAGCCGGCACAGGACGCCGTGGCGGTGCTGGCCGATCCGGTCTTCGATCCTAACGATCCGCGGGTGGGCGAGCAGGTGGGGAAGAGCTCTTCTGCCGTTGCTACCGCCGCCTCCACGGCCCGCACCCGGTCCGGGGCCAGCTCGTTCCTGCGGCTCCCCTGGACCCGGCGCGAGGCGCAGGCGATCGTCGCCGCCGCTCCGGTCGGCCGTTCGTTGATGGCTCTCGACTTCCGCGCCAGCCGGCAGACCGCCCTGTCCTCGGAGCTTTCCCGCTACCGGATCGTCCATTTCGCCACGCATGGCGTCGTCGATTCCCAGACTCCCTCGCTCTCCGGCCTGATGCTCTCCCGCGTCAGCGAACGGGGAACGCCCGTCGAGGGGTTTCTCGGCCTGGACGACGTCTACAACCTGCATCTCGGCGCCGATCTGGTGGTGCTCTCCGGCTGTGAGACCGCACTGGGCAAGGAGGTGCGGGGCGAGGGGCTGGTGGGCCTGACCCAGGGCATTCTCTACTCCGGGGCAAAGCTGGTCGCCGCCAGCCTCTGGCGGGTGGAGGACCAGGCCACGGCGGAGCTGATGTCCCGTTTCTACCGCGGGCTTCTCCGCGAAGGCCGTCCCCCGGCGGCGGCCCTGCGCGAGGCGCAGCTCGCCATCCGCAGCGACAGGCGCTGGCGGTCTCCCTACTACTGGAGCGGTTTCGTGTTGCAGGGCGACTGGCAACCGTCATCCTTACCTGCTGTGAGATGACCGCGGCCCTGGTAGCACATCACATTCAAACCCGGCGCTTCCGCCGGACCTTCGACGGAGAGGAGAACTCATGAGCTCGCCATTTGTTGTGGCTGATGGATGGAAAATCACCGATTGGGTGCCAGGTCCAGCGGTGGAGGGGGCAGGGATCCCAGCCGACGGTTTTAAAGTACCCGGCCCTCTGGTTATTTCGCCTGAGTCGGCCTCAAGCCCCGACAACTTCCGTCTCGAATGGCTCAACGAACGCGAGGAGCCTTGTGCCGTGTCGGGCGTCCGGCCGGCGTTGGAGGCTCCGGAACTACTGCTGACGGGGCAAAATCTTTTCGTGAGCTTTGGATCGCTGCAGGTGGTGTCTAACGTCGATGTGGTCTTGGACCCGTCGACAAACCCTAAGACTTTGACCCTTGCTCTTAGCCTGCCAGAGCCGCAAAGCGCGGATGAAGGCAGGTTTTCACCGAATGTCGGGAGCGGCACCGTGACCGCGACAGCGAATCCCGACCTTCCTTCGCTCGTGGAGGTCGTCGCTGTGCACGAGAGCATTTCGGGCTGAGGCCGGACCGATCAGGGGCAGATCGATCTGTCCCGGTCCGCCCCTCGCCCCCCTCGTCCTCTTCCGGTATCATGGCCCCTCTTGCGAAGAGGGAGCATGAACGGGTTGTATTGGTTCCTGAGCTTTAGCGGGTCCGCGCGGCGTGTCCAGGGCAGGCGGGCTTGAACGGCATCGCCGAGATCCCGCTGGCCGATTCCGCGGCGATGGCGGATCTGGTCCGCCGTATCGTCTCGGGGGACCCGGCGGCGGAATCCGAGCTGGTCGAGCGCTTCACCCGGGCGGTCTCGTTCCTGCTGCGGCGGCTGGCCCGGGACGAAGCCGTGGCGGAGGATCTCTACCAGGAGACCTTCCGGCTGGTGATCGAAAAGGTGCGGGCCGGCGAGCTGCGCGAGGCGGAGAGGCTCCCCGGGTTCGTGAGCAGCATGGCCAGGAACCTGTTCCTCGGCTCGGCCCGCCGTGGCGGCCGGAGGCAGAAGTGGCAGGCGGACCCCGAGGCCGCCGAGACCGCGCCCGATCCGGCTCCCGGCCAGCTCGCGAGGCTCCTGACCCGGGAGCGGGCCACGATGGTCCGCCAGGTGCTGGCCGAGCTGAAGAACGACCGCGACCGCGAGATCCTTTCGCGCTATTACATCGCCGACCAGGACAAGGAGGCGATCTGCCGCGACCTCGACCTCTCCGACCTCCACTTCAATCGCGTGCTGTTCCGCGCCCGGCAGCGGTACCGGGAGCTGTTCGAGCGATGGCAGGAGAACGGATGACCGCCATGGACCACGCCTACGTCGAAGAGCACGACCTCGTCGAGTCCTATCTCAAGGACCGGCTGAGCGAGAGCGAGCGGGAGGAATTCGAGGCCCACTACTTCGCCTGCGCGACGTGCCTCGAGCGGTTGGAGACGGCGAGCGACTTCCGGGAGGGCATGCTCCAGGTGGCGGCCGAGGATACCGCGCGCGCTCAGGCCGGCCTGCTCGCCGGCCTTGCCCTGCTCTCCCGGGGGCGCCGGATCGCCCTGGGAGGATTTCTCCTGCTGCTGGTGGCGCTGCCTCTCGGGCTGCTGGTGGCGAGGGAGCGGGGCCTCGAGCGGCAACTGGCCGAGGCGCGGGGTCCCCGGGTGGCGGTTCCGGTTGCGGCCGGCAGCGAGCAGCGGATCGCAACTCTTGAGGCCCGGCTGCGGTCCCTGGAGCAGGCGGACGCCGCGGACCGCCGGCGGCTGGAGGAGGAGCTGGCCAAGGAGCGCCAGACCCTGGCCGCCGCCGGGAACGGGACCGCCGTCCCGCAGGTGAACGTGCCCATCTTCATGCTCGCCGCGTTGCGTAGCGGCGAGCAGGAAGGCCGGGAGCCGGTGAACCGCATCCCCCTCGCCGCCGCGTCCGGGCCGGTCATCCTCACCCTGGAGCTTGCAACGATCGACTTTCCCACCTATCAGGCTTCTCTGCGCACCGAGGACGGCAAGGAGGTCTGGCAGGCCCGCGGCCTGCGGCCGGACAGCCGGGACGCGCTGGTCATCCTGCTTCCCGCCCGCATGCTCCACCCCGTCTCCTATCGCTTGACGATCGAAGGAGTGCGAAGCGACGGCAAAGAGTTTGCCGTCGCCTCCTATCCATTCCGGGTGGTAGGGAGGCCGTAGGGCCCGTAGTGGATAAATCCCGGTTGGCTGCCCGGCTCAGCTCCTCTGGGACGAGGAGATCGCCCTACGACCCCTCAGAGCCTGTTCCATGGAATGACCCTGACACCGGGAACCAGGGAGGACGCTTCTTCGGCCTGGGTCAGCAACAATCCACTCCCCGCTTTGTCTCCGGCCAGCGACTGCCAGCGCACTAAGCTCTCGGCGTGGGCGGGGCGTGGTGTCGCCGTCGCCTTGATCTCCATCGGATGCAGCTTTCCTTGCAGCTCGATCAGGAGATCCACCTCCCAGCCGTCCCGTGATCGCCAATACCAAAGGGCCGGCGGCAGGCCGCGGTGATAGAAACACTTGGCGAGCTCGGTCACCACCGCGGTCTCGAACAGGGCATCAGCCATCGGCCCTCGGAGCACCGCTTCTTCGTCCTTCAAGCCGAGGAGAAAACAGACCATCCCGGTGTCGAGCCAGTAGAGTTTCGGGGCCTTGATCAGCCGTTTGCCCAGGTTCTCGAAGTGCGGCCGCAGAAAGAAGACCTGATGGCTCGCTTCGAGAACGGAGAGCCACTGGCGGGCCGTCGGCGGAGAGATCCCGGCGTCCCGGGCCAGATCCACGAGGTTGAGAACCTGACCGGTCCGGGCCGCCGCCAGGCGCAGGAAGGCCTGAAACGCCCCCAGGTCGCGCACACTGAGGACCGACCGTACGTCGCGCTCGAGGTAGGTTTGGACATAGCTCGCCAGCCAGAGTTGCCGGTCCACGTCCGGATCGCTCCAGAGCTGAGGGAATCCGCCACGTAAAAGCCTTTGCGCCAGATCAGCCTGGTCAGGAGCCGCCGCGGCAGGACGGGCTTCCAAGAGCTCGTGGAGGACGACTTCGACGGAATCCTCTGCCCGGGCACGATGCTGGATCTCGCTCCAGGACAAGGGCAGCAGAGTGAGGATCGCCACGCGTCCGGCCAGCGACTCGCTCGTCCCCTGCAAGAGCGGAAAGCTCTGCGATCCCGAAAGCAGCCATCGGCCTGGGCGGCGGTCCTCGTCGATGGCCACCTGGAGGTACGAAAGAAGGGCGGGCGCATGCTGGATCTCGTCCAGGATCACCGGCGGGGGATGGTCGCCGAGAAAGCCCACCGGATCTGCCAGAGCGCGCTCGCGGACGTGAGGAGCCTCCAGGGAGACGTAGCGGTGAGTGGCGTCGAAGTGAGAGCGGAGGAGGGTCGTCTTGCCCGATTGTCGCGGGCCGGTGACCAGCGCCGCCGGAAAGCCCTTGACAGCCTTCTCCAGGAGCCCGGAAAGAGTGCGGGGAAACAGCATGCCCTAGCCTAACCTTCGCAGATCGAAAGTTCAACTTCCGATCCGCAAAACCGGGCGGTAGGCCCGGCCTCTGCCCCTACTTCGTGCAGCACGCCGGTCGCGGCCAGAACGGCGTTGACGAGGCGTAGCCCGTGAGCTACACTCCCTTCGTGCGCGTTGAGAAGACCGACGTCTATCGAGAGTGGCTCGACGCGCTGAAGGATCGAGCAGGAAGAGCACGGATCTTGGTTCGTGTCGAGCGCTTGATCCATGGTAACCCGGGCCAGCACAGGGACCTGACGGATGGCGTGTCTGAGCTGAAGATCGATTTCGGTCCTGGATATCGCGTCTACTACACCCAACGAGGAACAAGCCTTCTGCTGCTCCTCGCTGGCGGAGACAAATCAACGCAACAGAAGGACATCGCGCTGGCGATCCTCTTGGCTAAGAATTTTCAGGAGTAGGCCCGTCATGCCAAAAACCACAGGTAAAAAGCCGGCGAAGACCAAGACCACCCCATACGATGTGGCGGAGCACCTTCGGACACCTGAAGAAATGGCCGCCTACCTTGACGCCTGGTTTGAGGAGGCGCCAGACGACGCAGCCGGTATTGCCCGAGCACTTGGGGATATCGCGCGCGCCAAAGGAATGACCCAAGTGGCCAAAGATGCAGGTCTAAGCCGGGAGAGTCTTTATCGAGCCCTCAGCGCGGATGGAAATCCGAGCTTCGCTACCATACTGAAGGTTGCCAGAGCACTCGGGGTGAAACTGCACGCAGAGGCGGCCTAGGCTGGCGGCTGCCTATCGTGCTCAGACCGCGAGGTCAATGCAGATGCGAATGGAGCGTGGTACGCCAGGGAGTCTCGTAATAAAACCACGGCGTTCGAGCATTTGCATCATCTGATTGACGCTCGGTGCCGAGACCATGAAGTGCCGCTGGATGTCCGACTCGGCGGGTGCCCGGCCAAAGTAACCAATGTACTTGGCGATGAAGGCGAGGTATTCGAGCTGCCGCTTGGTGGGACGCTCTGAGCCTTCCG
>DASWQX010000345.1:0-3314 GCA_036403495.1 Thermoanaerobaculia bacterium | reverse complement strand
TGCAGTCCGGAGGGCGGACCGAGTCGATCCTGATGTCGCTGCCGCCGCTGGTGCGCTGGCGCTACGGCTGGGAGCCCGCGCCGGGGACTCCCGAGGCGCGGCTCTACGAGGAGTTCCTGCGGCCTCGGGATTGGGCGGATGGGGGATGAGGGGCGGCCCTCCCCGTTTGATGGGCTAAGGTGCCTGGAAGCGGAGCTCCGGATTGTGGCGCAATTGCGCCAGGAACGTTCCGACTCCAGCGACCACGCTGACACAAGCCCGCTCCGCCTCGACGGCCTGTCGCCAATAGGCGAGCGCTGCCATGGCCTCGCGGTGGACTTGGCGCGAGGAGAAGAAGGAGACGGTCTCTTCTGCGATGCGCTTGAGATCAGCCATTCGTTCCTGTTCGGCGTAGAGCGAGGAGAGCTCGAGCGAGACCAGAGCGAGATCGTAGGGGGAGCTTGCGGCGATAAAACCGCTACGCGCGGCAAGGAAGAGAGCTTCGGCTTGGTCGAGTTGGCCGAGGCCTCGTGCGATCTTGCCTTCAGTCCATCTCCGGAAGTCTCTGATCCAAGGATGAGCCAGGTACAGGGGTCTGGCCTTGACCAGGAGTTTCTGTGCTTCCATGCACTGTCCGGTTTCGGTCAAGTCGTCGATGAGATTGTGCCAAGCCGTCAACAGCAGTCGCGGCTCGCGAGCCGGGTCGATGAAGGTGAGAGCTTGATGGAGAAGGGGGATGGCCTTTTCCGGCGCGCCGTCCATCGTGTGGGCCATCGCCATCTTGACCAGGGCTCGACCTGCACGATGCGTTTCATCGACTTCCAGGAAAATGGCCATGGCTCGCCGCAGAAGGCCCAAGGCTTTGGCAGATTGGCCTCGCTTTGTCAGTAACGAGGCTTTAAGATCTAATAACATGGCCTTCTCTAAGGGATCGGCGGTTCCCAACTTAAGGAATGCGAAGGCGAAGGCAAACGCCTCCTCGGCACCCTGAAAGTCGGTCTGGACCCTGCGAGCATTCCCAACGTAGGACCATGCGCGAGCCCTGAGGTCTTCCAGCGGCTCGGATCCGTAAGACGCAGGATCCAGATGATCCAGGACCTCAACGGCGAGCAGGGCAAGGCTTTCTCCGAGAACCGCGTCTTGGAAGTTCTGTTCTCGGCTCCGGTAAAGAAGAGTCTCGCAGAAACCCCAGGTCCGAAATCGCGGGCAGTTACGGACGAGGAGGCTACGTCGCTCGACAGGGTGCTGAATGAGCTCCGCATAGAGACTGGGAGCTTCAGCCCTCTCTCGTGCGTAGGCCTCTTCGAGAGATCCCATCGCCTGGGCAACACTCACCAGGGCCGGTTCATAGTTGATGGGTCGGCCCTTCCTGTGTCCGAACGGGAGAACTCCCTTAAGGGCGACTGGCCGGACTTGAAGGAGCAGACGGAGCTTGGCCTGGCACTCGGGGCAGCCGGACAAGTGCGCCAAACATTTCTCCCGCGTCTCGGCACACGCGGAATCAAGCTCCTGAAGCAAGAGATCATGGGGGTGGATTCTCACTGGCTCGGCCCTCCCGGAACAACGAAAAGAAAACTACCATCAATAGAAGTGGTTGCTTCAGGCGGGTAAAACGGGACAAAAAGGGAGCACCAGTCAAGCGCTCCCCCGACTATTTGCTCCCTTTAGTGGTTGCCGTCAGGGTCGATCTGGGCACCGACCTTGGTCCCTGGATGCTTTCGGACCCTGCTCTGATGCTCGCTCCATGAAAACAGAGAGGACACCCAATCGACGAACGCGGTGAGGGCAGGGGATCCATCGTCCCCGAGCATTGCCCGGTGACCGAGAGGGGAGGCCCCCAGGGTTCCGCAGGTCATGGCTGAGACGATCAACAGGGCGGCACCAAATCGAATCTTGCTAGTCATTTTTCTCTCCCTCCTTGAGCCAACCACCCGGCGGCACCCGTTGCCGCCTGGGGCTGTCTCCTTAGTTGAGTAAGTGCAGAGAGAGGGCAGGAGCGCCTCTCCCGAATGAGCCGATCGAAACTTGGCCCGTGGGAGGTCAAGTCGAGAAAAATAAGACCTGTATCATACAAGTTGTTGCGGGAAATGAACATCGGGTGAGCGCTCAGAGCGGCTCTCCCTTGGGGAGACAGCAGCCTAGACGAGGCTCCGCCCTTGCAGGAACTCGGCCATCAGCGTCCACAGCCTGTCCTTGCGGTCCGTGAGCCGATGATCGCCGTCCGCAAATAGATGAAGATCTATTTCTCGAAAGGCGCAGCCGGTGGCGAAGTCGAGGACGCTCCGCCAGGAGACGGTGGTGTCGAGCTTCCCCTGGAGGAGGAGCGCCGGGGTGCGGTAGCGGGCGAGGAGGGTCTCGGTGGGATGCGCGCGGAGGTCTTCGATCAGGGCCCAGCCGAGGTCGCAGGCGACGAGATCGTTCTTGAAGGGAATCGTGCCGGTCTCTTCCCAGACGCGGGCTCGCTCGGGGCCGGCCCAGGCGAGGAGTCCCTTCTCCATTTCGAGCGCGGGGGCGATGTGGAGCCCCGCCACGATCTCGTCCGGATGGAGCGCCGAGTACCAGAGCCCCGTGCCGCCGCCCATCGAGGAGCCGAGCAGGATCAGCCGGCCGTACCCCCGTTCGCGTAGGGTGGCATGGACCCGCGCGAGGTCGTCGAGGTTGCGGGTGAGGGTGAGGCCGGCCATCGTGCCGCCGGATTGGCCGTGCCCCTGGAAATCGAAGGAGCAGAAGCCGAAGCCGGCCGCGAGCGCCTTGGCGCGGAAGAATTCCGCCTTCTCGCCCGACTGCGTGGAGCCGAAGCCGTGAAGGTAGAGGAAGCAGGGGCGCTCCCCGCCGGCGGGAGATGGAGGGTCGAAGCGCACGGCGAGGTGGGAGGCCTCGCGGCCGTTTTCGATGACGGGGATCCTCTCCATGGCGCGCCCTCCTTGACCGGCCCGGGACTGTGACACCGGCCGCTCCCCGAGGCAAGAGGTGGTGTTATCCTCCGGCGGCGACATTTTTGGGGGCCCTGAGCTCCGGGAGGCGAGGAACGGAATGGGACAACGTGAGATCGCGGGCTGGCAGAGCCCGAGCCTCGGGCAGCACATGCCGATCGTCTCCTATGGCCACTGGGGCCATCCGCTGCTGCTCTTTCCCACGGCCGCCGCGGACTTCCTCGAGAACGAGCGCTTCGGTCTGGTCGGCGCGGTCCAGGAGGCCCTCGACGCCGGCCGGGTGCGGGTCTTCTCGATCAACAGCATCAACAACCAGGCCTGGATGGACCGCAATCTGCCGGTGCCCGAGCAGGCGCGGCGCCAGGCCCTCTACGCCCGCTACGTGGAGGAGGAGGTCGTCCC
>DASWQX010000344.1:0-6301 GCA_036403495.1 Thermoanaerobaculia bacterium | reverse complement strand
GGGACCGAGGTCCGTCTCGATGTTCAGAAGCGGGCTGAAAACCCCAACCACTCCCAAATTCGGATCGTCCCCTCCCCCCCAGAGGAGCCCCACCAGCCGGGCAGTGTTGCCCGAGAGCGCAACGAACACTGGTGCGCCGCTGTCGCCAGGGCCGCCCCCGATCTGCACCAGCGACTGGCACAGCAGCGTGGTGTCCACATCCTCGTTGACGTCCGCACAGGTATTGAGCACATTGCCATAGGTCCAGCCGGTCGTCCGCCCCACCTTATGAACGGTCTCCCCCACGAGCGGCGAGGTCATCCTGCTCTTGATAGTGAACCGCGCAGTGGGGGTCTTGAGAGTCAGCGGTCCGGACTGGCTGCCGTTCGAAGCCGGCCGGGCAATCTTGCCCAGGCCGCCCAGGCTGGCCTTGTCGTACTTCGCGAAGGCGGTGTCGCTGTAGCGACAGCGCATCCCCGGCGGACATGGCGGATCGGTAAAAAAATCGGGGTCCGCGATCTCAGTGCCGATGGCGTTGGCCTTACCGGGTAGGCTCTGGAAGAAGCGCGTACCCTCCAGCTCTCCAAAAACATCCGTGCAGTGTGAGGCCACCACGAAACCGAAGACGCTGGCGCGGACGGCGTTGAAGCCTAGAGTGCAGGCGAAGCCGGAGAAGACAACCTGAACGCCTCCGGGAACGGGACGCATCTTGTCTTGCAACCCAATCAGCGGCCCGATCCGCGGCGACTCCTGCAGAAGAACCGCCTGGCGCGGGACACTCGTCGCGAGAAGATGCTGCTCCAGCCCGTCGCGGTCCAGGCTCTTTCTCGACGGGTCGATCCCGATCACCACCCGGTTCTTTGTCTCGTCCACGTCGAGGAAGACGACGCCGGGCAGGGCAAGCATCGGCCGCAGTTCCACCCGCCAGCCCAGCAGGCGCTCGAACTCGTAGTCGCCCCTCTGGATTCGAACCTCGGTCCCCAGCCTTTTGAGCGCGGTCTTGCCGGCGCCTTCCGGATCGAGGAGATAGACAGTCGGCCGGCCCTGCTCGTCGTAGAAGAGACCTCCGAAGCCAGGAATCTCACGTCCCATCCGGACAAATTCGTCGTCGACGGAACGGACCTGGTCGGCCTGCGCGCCGCTTGGCGGTCCGGGGGCTGCGGCGGCTGAGACTGCCACCAGACAAAGACCAACAACCAAGCCCTTCCACGCATGTCTGACCACGATGCGCCTCCTTTCAGGAGTTCGCTGAAGTCATGTGTCGTTATGTTAGTGTACTCGAATATCAAGATGGACTGCAAGCTTCAAGAGAACTTCCGTGTCTGGAGAACTTTGGAACCGCTGGAGACTGCCGATCTGACCAAGGAGGAGGGTGCTCTGGTTCGGGAAGGGGGGGTGCTAGAGTCCTCCCGGGAGATCCGGGAAGGTCCTCACCGAAGCCGTGAAGCAGATCCTCTTGGATGAGGCCCCTTGGTGGATGGGGACCTCTCGAGCCTCGCGCTCCTCGGCGAGATCACGGTCAAGAATGGAGCGGTCGAGCAGAACAACTTTGACGACTACCCCGTGCCGCGCATCCACCAGACGCCTAACATCTCCGTCACGATCATGGACGGTGACAAGAGGACGCCGCCAACGGGAGTCGGCGAGGTCGGAATCCCTACGGTGGCGCCGGCGCTTGCGAATGCGATCTTCGCCGCGGGCGGACCGCGCATCCGCGAGTTGCCGATTCGGAAGGTCCTCCAGGTCCCCTAAGCCGAGCGTCACCGCGTCCCTGTCGGGAATTGGGCCCCTCTCCCACCGGTGCCCCCGCCGGCGGAAGAGGGGCGGCGCCGGCAGGGAGGCTCACAGGCCGCGGATGCCGTGGTAGGCTCGCCCGCCGCCGTGTTCCTTCTGACCAAACCCGACCGCCGCCAGATCGCCCGGTTCCTCGCCGCGCAGCGGAGCCGTACGTTCTCCTATCGCGAGGTCGGCGCCTCCCGGCGGGGGACGAGCGTCGCTCCCGCCTCCCCGGCCGGCTATCAGGTGGACCACAACCGCGTCCAGCTCGGCGAGGGGAGGGCCGCCTTCGCGCGCGCCGTGGACGCGCTGCGCAACTGGAAGCCGTTCGACCTCGGATGGATCTCCGCCTACCCCGACACGGCGCCGCTGGAGCCGGGGATCACGGTGGCGGTCCGCGCCCGGCACTTCGGATTCTGGTCGCTCAACGCCTGCCGGATCGTCTACACGATCGACGACGAGGGGCCGGTCGTCCGCTTCGGCTTCGCCTACGGCACGCTCCCCGACCACGCCGAGCAAGGGGAGGAGCGCTTCGTCGTCGAATGGCACCACGAGGACAACTCGGTCTGGTACGACCTGCTCGCCTTCTCGCGGCCGAACCATCCGCTGGTGCGCTTCGGCAAGCCGGTCGCCCGGCGGTTGCAGCGCAGGTTCGCCGCCGATTCCAAGCGGTCGATGGCGCGGGCGGCCGCGGCGCAGTTCCCCGGCCCTCCCGAAAAGACGCTCGAAAGGCCGCAATGACCCTGATCTTCCGGAGCGAGGAGGAGCACCCCCTCCTCGTCGCCTTCGGCCTCTCGACCGGCCGCCTGGCGCGGCTGAACCGGAACATCGACGCCGAGGACGAGATGCTGCACCAGTATCTCAACCTCAGCGGCCGGAACCGCGACCGCGCGCTGGTGCAGTACTTCGACTCCGGCCGCCGCCTCTGGGAGACGATGGCGGCCATCCTGCGCTGGCGCTTCGGCGACCTCGACCGCGTCCGGGTCCTCGACTTTGCCAGCGGCTACGGCCGGGTGACCCGCCACGCCGTGCTCGACGTCGCCCCGGAGCAACTCTGGGTGGCGGACATCTACGCCGCCGGCGTCCGCTTCCAGGAGGAGGAGCTCGGCGTCCACGGCCTGATCTCGCACGCCGATCCCGACCGCTTCGAATGCGCCGAGACGTTCGACGCCGTCCTCGTCTCCTCCCTCTTCACCCACCTGCCCGAGGCGACCTTCCGTTCCTGGCTCGGCCGGCTCTGGCGGCTGCTGCGCCCCGGCGGCGTGCTGGTCTTCAGCGTCCACGACGAGGTTCTCCTGCCGTCGGGCGCGGCGCTGCCGCCGTCCGGCATGCTCTTCGACCTCAAGAGCGAGAGCGGCTCGCTGCCGGGCGAGGAGTACGGCACCTCCTGGGTGAGCGAGGCCTTCGTCCGCCGGGTGCTGCGGGATCTGGCGCCGCGGGCCTCCGCGCATCGCGTGCCGCGCGGGCTGGTCAATTTCCAGGACCTCTGGGTGGTCGTGCCGGAGCCGGATCAGGACTTCTCCCGCCTGCGCGTGCGGGCAGAGCCGGAGGGCTTCGTCGAGCACTGCTCGGCGCCGGCCCGCCACCTGCGGATGGCCGGCTGGGTGGTGGACCGCACCCTGCGCCAGCCCCCGCGCGAGCTGCGGCTGCGGATCGGCGGCGACGTCCGCCTCGCCGTCCGCGAGTTCCAGCCCCGTCCGGAGGTGTCAGCCCTCTTCCCCTACGAGGACGTGACGGGGTATGGCTGGCGCTTCGAGGCCGAGGTGCCGGCGAGCGCCCTGGAGCGCGGCGCCGCGCTGGAGCTGGAGGTGGTCGACGCGGCGGGGGGCACCTCGACGCTCTACGCCGACACGATCGCCGCCGCTCTCCTCCGCTCGGCGCGGCTGGACAAGCACGCCCTGGAGGACCGCCTTCAGGAGCAGGCGACGGCGCGCGACGCCGAGCGCGCCGAGGAGGCTCGGCGGGTCGACGCCCTCCACGGCACGATCGGCGAGCTCGAGACCCGCATCGCCGCCATGCGGGCGAGCCGCTTCTGGAAGCTGCGCAACGCCTGGTTCCGGGTCAAGCGGAAGCTGGGGTTGACGGAGGAGGTTTGAGGGAGGCAAGGATTCTTTCCTTGACCTCCTTCCACGTTGAGCCAGCTTCCGGGTCGGCATCATCCTCGGCCAAGCGTTGGTCGAGAATCTCTTTCTGCCAACCCGGTATTGAAACCTTCATGGCTCTACCGCGTCTCCGCCCGCCGCGCCCCGGCTACGCCGACGGTCCCCGCGATCAGGCCGAGGACGATCAGGGCGAGGCCGACCAGCGACCGCAGGTGGTCGGTCGCCGCTCCGGAGATCGCTTCGCGGACCAGCGTCGGCAGGCCGGCATCGTGCGGGATGGTGAACAGGCCCACCGCCGCGAGGAGGAAGCCGAGGCCGGCCAGGTTCTGACCCGGCGGCTTGGCGGGCCGGCCGCTCTCGCGCCCCACGACGCTGTGGGTGTAGCCGTAGGAGAAGTAGATCGACATCCCCAGGATCAGCCAGCCGATGAACCGCCACCAGGAGGTCGGCGGCAGGTAGAACATCAGGAAGACGCAGAAGGCCGCGCCCAGCATCGGGATCAGCCATGCGCCCAGGGGAACCCGGAACGGCCGCTCCCGTCCGGGGTCCTTGTAGCGCAGGATGGTGATGCCGACGCAGACCAGGACGAAGGCGAACAGCGTGCCGATGTTGGTCAGCTCCACGACCTCGTTGATGTTGGCGATCGAGGCGAAGACCGCCACCACGATCCCGGTCAGCCAAGTGGTGACGTGGGGGGTACGGTACTTCGGATGGACCTTCGCCGCCCACTGCGGCAGCAGGCCGTCGCGGGCCATCGAGAAGAAGATGCGCGGCTGCCCCATCTGGAACACCAGCAGCACCGAGGTGGTGGCGAACACGGCGCCGAGCGAGATGATGATCGTCGGCCATTTCAGGCCCAGCGCCGAGAAGGCGGTCGCCAGCGGCTCGGCGGTGTCGAGCTGCCGCCAGGGGAGCATGCCGGTGAGGACCAGCGCCACCAGGATGTAGATGAAGGTGCAGGCGACCAGGCTGGAGAGGATGGCGATCGGCATGTCCCGCTTCGGGTTCTTCGTCTCCTCGGCGGCCGTGGAGACGGCGTCGAAGCCGATATACGCGAAGAAGATGATGGCGGCGGCGGTGAACACCCCGTGATAGCCGTTCGGCATGAACGGGTGCCAGTTGGCCGTCTTGACGTAGAAGAACCCCATGATGATGAAGAAGGCGATGATCGCCAGCTTCAGCAGCACCATCGCGGAGTTGAACCAGGCGCTCTCGCGGATGCCGACCACCAGGACGACGGTGATCAGCATGACGATCAGGAAGGCCGGCAGGTTGAAGACGATCGGGATCCCCAGCAGGTGCGGCGCCGAGGCGAGCGCGTGGGCCGCCTGCAGGATGGCGCCGCCGAGGGCCTGGACGGCGGCGCTCCCCCCCTTGGCCTGCGCCTCGGCGACCTGCAGCGCCCCTTGAGCCGCCGATCGGTAATCGGTGCAGAGCCAATCGGGAAAATTGATCCCCACGTTGCGCAGCAGCTCCTGGAAGTAGCCCGACCAGGAGATGGCCACCGCCACGTTGCCGACCGCGTACTCGATGATCAGGTCCCAGCCGATGATCCAGCCGACCAGCTCGCCGAGGGTGGCGTAGGCGTAGGTGTAAGCCGAGCCGGAGACCGGCACCATGGAGGCGAACTCGGCGTAGCAGAGGGCCGCGAAGCCGCAGGTGATGGCGGTGAGGATGAACGAGATGACGATGGCCGGACCGGCGCCGGGGTGCTCGGCGCCGCCCGCCGCGGCGGTGCCGACGGTCGAAAAGATGCCGGCGCCGATGATCGCGCCGACCCCCAGCAGGGTGAGCTGGAAGGCGCCGAGGGAGCGCTTGAGCTGGGATTCCGGGTTCTCGGTGGAGGCCAGGATCGCGTTCAGCGACTTGGTGCGGAAGATGCCCTGGAGCAAAGGTTTCCTCCCTGCGAGCTCGACCGGCGGCCCGCGTGCGTGGATTCATGAAAGCGCGGCGGGGAGTCTGACATGCCGGAGGGGAAGGGTGCAACGGAGCGGGGCGCGGCGGGCGCGGTCGCCGCCCGGCCGGCGGCCCTTCCGCCTGATTTTCCCGTCCTCGCCACCCGGAGTTGGCATCCGCGGCCGTTTTCCTCTAGGATTCCGCCCCGCCTCATGGCCAGCATGAAACTGCGGTTTCACCCACAGATTCCGTCCGGCGGCCTTCCCCGCGTTTGGGGGAGGGAACTTCGCCCGCACCTGAAGTCGGTACAACTGTTGCATTGGGTCCGCGTTGAGGGAACGGTTCCAGGGCCGAGTCTTCCCGGGAACTCTTTTTGAGATCCCCCCTTCTAAGAGGTGGAGAGGTGACTATGCAGAAGACATTGATGCTTCCCGTGGCAGCCCTTCTCATCCTGCCGCTGGTGGGCTGCGGCAAGATCCAGGCCCGGGCGGAGCTCAAGAAGGGCAACTCCTACTACACGCAGGAGCAGTACTCGAAGGCCCTGGACT
>DASWQX010000343.1:0-4048 GCA_036403495.1 Thermoanaerobaculia bacterium | reverse complement strand
CCCCGCCGCGGCTGGTCGAAGGTGAGGGCGGCGCGGGTCTCGGCCCGGCCGTCGATCTCCCGGCGGTCGATGATGAACTGGTCGAGATCGAGCACGCCCAGCTTCTCGGCCGTCTGCTGCTCCTCCGGGGTCTTCCCGGCCTGCCCCTTGGCCACCAGGGTGTGGAGGTCGGCCGCGAACAGCCAGCCGGCGCCGTCCTGGTAGTCTTGGGCGATCCGGGCGCGGAACGGCGAGGACACGAAGGGATTGGCGCCACCGGCCATCACCGCGGCGACCGTGCGGATCGCGCCGCCGCTCGGCGAGGCCACCAGCACGCCGTTGTGGATCCAGAGCAGCATCGCCGTCCCCTCCGGCGCGGTCGCCGGATCGTCCACGAACTGCACCTTGCCCTGACCGCTGGCGGCGATCTCCTGCGCCACCGTGGCGCGGAAGGAGGCCTCGTTGGTCACCTGGGCCAGCAGCACCGGGTTGCCCTTTCCACCGTCACCGGCGTTCATCGCCACCGCGATCTCGTCGCCCAGGTTCTGGCCCAGGGCGCCGAGCTTCTCGATCAGCTTGTGGAACTCCTGCTCGCTGTCGGTCGAGCGCAGCGTCTGGCTCCACCACTGCGCCAGCGACGGGCTCTCGGTGATCCGCTCGTCGAGGATCTTCTGCGTCTCGGCGAGGCTCTTGGTGAGGTTCGGCAGCGCGATCCAGACCGTCGTCCCCGCCGGGGCGAGGTCGAGGAGCTGGGTCGAGTAGCGCAGGCCCGGGCGGGCGACCTGGGCGTCGATGTCCTTGCCCAGCGCGGTCAGCTCGGCGAGGAGCTGGTCGTAGTCCTTGGCGTTGCGGCTCCAGGCCACCTCGCTCTTGACCGAAACCCGCTCGACGCTGGGGTGGGTCGTCATCTGGTCGCCGGGATGGAGCACGGCCAGCCGGGCGCCCTGCTGCACCCGCACCTCGCCCTGCACCACCGACACGCGGGACCCCTTGGTGCCGCTGTTGACGGCGAAGATCGTGCCGACCACCGAGATCTCGGCGTCGCGGGTGGCGACGTAGAGGTGGTGATCGTGCTGCTTGGCGGCCTTGACGATGATCCGGCCGCGCTCGAGCTGGATGGTGTTCCCCTTGCGGGCGGCGTCGAGCGAGAAGCCGGCGCGCTCGTTCATCTCGATCAGCGAGCCGTCGGCCATCCGCACCATGGCGGTCGAGCCCTTGGCGGTGCGGACCTCCTCGCCGGCGTCGATCGTCTCGCCGGCGCGGATCGGCCGGCTGGAATCGCCGGCCACGCGGTAGAGGGTCCCCTCGACCGACTCGATACGGGCCATCTTCGTACCACCGACCATCATCTCCTGGATCAGCGTGAACAGGCCGAAGCCGATGGCGACCGCCAGCACGGCGGCCAGGCTCATCCACACCGCCCGGTTCTGCCGGCTGCGCGGCTGGGCCGAGGCCCGGACCGGCTTCGCGGCCTGAACCGGATGAGCTTCGCGGGCATCGCGGAGCGCCCGGCGGCAGGGGATGCAGTTGCGTGTGTGGTCCTCGACGAGCAGGGCGCGCGCCGGGGAGAGCTCACCGCGCAGATAGGCGGGGATCGCCGCCTGGAAGTCGTCGCAGCCGTGCAGGCTGCCGGGGCTGCCGGGGATGGGAGCGGTGACGACCTGAGGGGCAGGGATCTGATGGACGGGGGCACCGTCGGCCATCTCCTGCGACAGCCGCGCCCAGACGCGGGCCGCCGCCTCTTCGATCTGGCGCGGATCGATGGGCTCGCCGGCCATCTGCGAGGCCGCCTCGTCCAGGAGATCGTGGTTGTTCTTGAACAGGCTCATGACAATTCTCCTTCAAGCGACCCGAGCTCTTTCTGAAGCCGGTGCCGCGCACGGTGCAGTAAAACGGCGATGGAGGTCTGCGAGGCGCCGAGCATCCTGGCGATCTCCAGGTTGCCGATGCCCTCGACATAGCGCAGGGAGAAGATCTCGGCCTGGCGGGGGGAGAGGCGCGACATCGCCTCGCGGAGCCGTACCTTCAGCTCCCGGTTCCCCTGCGCCCGCTCCGGTCCCGGCTCGGTGGTGTCCACCAGCTCGTCGCCGACCTCGTCGAGGTCGACCCGCCGGGACCGCTTGCGTCGCCGCATCAGGTCGAGCGCGGCATTGACCGCCGCGCGGTGCAGATAGCTCCCTGCACTCTCGGAGAGGTCCGGCTGCTCCTCTCGCCGCAGTAGACGGGTGAAAACGGTCTGCAAAACATCCTCCGCGTCCATGGCACTCCCGGTGATCCGGTACGCCGCGCGGTAGACAGCCCCATGGTGTTCCCGGAACAGCATCTCCAGGGCGCCCGGGGGGCTGGTGAGCGGTGGTTGAGCTGGCACTGACGAAACTGCGGCTTGCACGCCTCCTGCCCTCCTTTCTCCTTCGCCCATGGAACGCACCTCCGTCTGGTTTGTTACAGGGTACCTTGAAGCACCTGCCGGATGTATCCTTCGCTCTTCCGCGGTAGGACGCGGCCCAACCCCAAAGAGCGAGGAGGAACGCATGAAGAAGACCGTCGTCAAGAAGCTGTCCCTGAACCGGGAGACCCTGTTCTCCCTGACCGAGACGGGCCTGCGGGGTGCCGCCGGCGGCTCCATCAGCGGCCACATCGGCACCTGCGAGATCTCGATCTGCATCACCTGCACGGGGCGCCTCGACGCCTGCCCCCAGACCGGCTTCACGCAAGGGACCAACTGCGCTTGAGGCGCGAGCCGCCCCCCGCGCCATGCGCAACCCGGCGCGGGGGCGCTTTCGCCGCCTCGTTCGTCACCAAGGGACAGCGACGTCGACTTTTCACGACGGAGGAACACGCCATGGCCACGGCAAGAATCTTTCAAAGCGGGAACAGTCAGGCCGTCCGGCTGACCAAGGAGTTCCGGTTCCCTGATGGAGTCGAGGAAGTCGCCATCCATCGCCAGGGAGACCGGATCATCCTGGAGTCCCTCGGCCGCAAGGAATGGCCGGAAGACTTCTGGAGGGCGTTCGACGGGATGAGCCCTGACTTCGAGCGCCCGGCCCAGGAGCGTCAGGGCGTTAAGCCGTGCCCGGCTGAAACTCTTCCGTGCTCCAATGAGGCTCCTCTTTAGTGCCCGGCTTGCAGCCAGAGAGTTGGGCCACTAGACGGTGGCGGGCCGTCCTAGGAGCCTGTCGGAAAACCTCTAAGCGTGCCCATATGTTGTGGTACACCCTGGAAGAGAGCGCCGCTAATTGTGGTCGAAAGGCTCATTTTTCGGGTTTCCCGACAGGCTCCTAGAAGTACGTCCGAGGATCTCCCATCAGCTAAGGACCTCATCGCGACGCTCCTGCCGGTTCCATGAGACAATATAAGAGGAATCGCGCGAAGAAGCTTGGACGGGGAAACCCTGTTCCGCCGTCGGCCGGAGCCGTCAGATGCCCAAGAAGGTCTTCGTCAGCTACGCCCAGTCGTCCGAAGCTCACATGCTTCGCGTCGCTGAGCTTGTCGCCTCCTTACGGGCCGCCGGTCTCATCGTAGCCTTCGATCAAGACGTGACCTCTCAACAGGGCCCGCCGGAGGGCTGGCCCCAGTGGATGCTCAACCAGATCGAGCAGGCGGATTGGGTGCTCGTGGTCTGCAACGAGGTCTACTACCGGCGCTTCCGAGGCCGGGAGGAACCGGGCCGTGGCTTGGGAGCGCGCTGGGAGGGGGCGATCATAGGGCAGGCCCTCTACAACGACGGGATGCTCAACCGGAAGTTCATCCCCGTGTTGTTCGACGACGAGACGACCGCCCACATCCCCGAGCCACTTCAGGGGGCGACCTACTATCGCCTTCCGGCCGATCTGCCGAAGCTGACGAGCGCGCTGACCGGGAACAGTTCCCCCCAGGGAGCCGCCCCTCCTTCTCCCAAGAAGAAAAAGAACCCAACCGCGACAGCGACTCGCCCCCGAGCACGACAATCCGCGGGCTGGCCTGAGATCGCCTCCTACGCCCTGCTGTCGCTCGGGAGCTTCCTCTGCGCTCTCGTTCTGGTGGGATTGCTGCTTTGGAAGGCCGACCTGCTCGCGAGATTTGGGCTAAC
>DASWQX010000342.1:0-7855 GCA_036403495.1 Thermoanaerobaculia bacterium | reverse complement strand
AGGGCATCGGCCTTCGGCCTCAGCCCTGGGCTCCGTTCTCCCGGCCCGTTGGGCCGGACGGAACCAGACGTCCTGGGGCTGCCGTGCTCCGGGGAACTGGTGCAGTTATTCTGTGACGAGTCCTAAGAACGAGGAATGCTGAGAAGTTCGACAATTCCTTGTCCTTTTCGTCCTTGCAGTCCTTTACGTCCTTGCGTTGCTTTTTCTGCCTCCCAGGCTCCTGGCGGTCCCAGGGGGCTCTACAGCAACGGGTCAATTTTGCCTTGACAGACTCCCGGACAGGGCGGCCTCGGAGCCGCCCTGTCCGGGTTTCCCGCTACTGCCCCTGCGTCCGCACCGGCGGCTCCGGCCGCTTCGGGAAGGCCTTCGGATCGGATTGGATCTTCTTCATCACCTCGGCCACCCCGCGCTCCAGTTGGGGATCGCGGCCGCCGAGGACGGACTGGACGTCGTTCTCGACCCCGATGTCGGGATCGACGCCGTGCCCCTCGATGATCCATTTCCCTTCGAGCGAGACCGCGCCGGCCTCGGGGACGAAGATCTGGCCGCCGTCGATCATCGGGCCGTGGTCGTTGATGCCCACCACTCCTCCCCAGGTGCGGGTGCCGATCAGGGGGCCGAGGCCGAGCTGCCGGAACATGTAGGGGAAGATGTCGCCGTCCGAGCCGGACCCCTCGTTGATCAGGCAGGCCATGTGGCCGTAGAACACCACCTGCGGGTAGGGCTGCGGATCGGCGTTGGTGCGCCCGTAGTCCAATCCCAGCGGATGGCGCGCCAGCCGCTCGAGGAGCATCGGCGAGATGAAGCCGCCGCCGTTGTAGCGGACGTCGACGATCAGCCCCTCCTTGCGGATCTGGCCGAAGTACCACTTGACGAACTCCCGCATCCCGTCCTCGCCCATGTCGGGGATGTGGATGTAGCCGATCCGGCCGCCGCTCATCTCCGCCACCTTCTCGCGGTTGGCTGTCACCCAGTCGAGGTAGAGCAGGTGCTCCTCGGTGTCGATCGGCCGGAAGGTCACCTCCCGGGCGCCGTCGAGGGTGGGTCTGGAGTTGACCGTCATGCGGACGGGGTGGTCGGCCTTGTGGCGCAGCAGGCGGTAGGGGTTGTCGGTGGCGGCGAGATCCTCGCCGTCGATCGCCAGCACGTAGTCGCCCGGGTGGACGTCCACCCCGATCTCGGTGAGCGGCGAGCGGTAGAGGTCCTCCTCGTTCTGGCCGGCGAAGATCCTGGCGATCCGGTAGCGGCCGGCCTTGCGGTCGAGCTCGAAGCGGGCGCCGGGGAGCGCCACCTTGGGGCGGGGGGGCGCCTTGTAGTCGCCGCCGACCACGTAGGCGTGGGAGTTGTTGAGCTCGGCGATCATCTCGCCGATGATGTAGTTCACGTCCGACCGGTGGCCGGCATAGGCCAGCAGCGGCTCGTACTGGCGGCGCAGGGCCTCCCAGTCGTAACCGTTCATGGTCGGCACGTAGAAGTAGTCGCGGTAGCGGCGCCAGGCCTCGCGGAAGACCTCCGCCCACTCCTCGGCAGGAACGCGGTCCACCATCATCCCGCTGGTGTCGATTGTCTTCTTCGAATCCTTGCCGGCGGCGGTCGCGTCATAGATGTTGAACTGCCCGTCCTGGGCGACCAGCACCTTGTTGCCGTCAGTCGAGAGGGCGTAGCCGCCCACGCTGTCGGCGAGCGTGACCACCTTGCGGTCCTTGAAGGTGAAGATCTGGAGCGCCGGCTTGGACGCCGGTTCGCCGAACCCGTTCGGGGGCTGCTTGACGAAGATCAGCCGGCCGTCGGCGGCGCTGAGGGAGCCGTAGTCGTCGAACGGGACCGGCACCCGGACCACCCGGGAGGCGAGGCCGTCGAAGTCGATCCGGGTGAAGCCGGGCTCCTTCTCCTTCTCCTTCTTGTCCTTCTTCTCCCCCTTCGCCGTCTCGCCCCCCTTCTTCTCCTCGGCGAGAGTGACCGTGTCCTCCTCGGGGGAGAAGGGGTTGGTCACCTCCCTGCGCAGGGCGAGGGCGAAGATGCCGAAGTTGCGGTCCTCGGCGAAGTTGAGGTCGAAGGTGTCGAACTGGGGCAGGAAGGAGCGGGCGGAGATGTAGTAGAGGTAGTCCCCCTTGGGAGCCCAGGCCGGGTTGGAGGCGTGGAACTGCTCGTCGGTGATCTGCCGGAGCTTGCCGTCCTCCACGCTCCAGATCCAGACCGAATGGAAGGTGTTGGCGTTGGCCATGCTGAAGGCGAGATGGCCGCCGCAGGGGGACCAGGCGTAGTCGCGGATCTGGCCGCGGACGTCGCGGGCCACCTCGACGAGCTTCCTGTCGGCCAGGGTGACCACCCAGAGGCGGCCGTCCTTGTCGGAGAAGGCGAGCCGCTTGCCGTCCGGCGCCCACTCGGGAGGAAAGCGCTGGGCCTTGCCGCCGGTGGTGAGCCGCTCGGGCTTACCCACTCCCAGGGCGTCGACCACGTAGACCTCCTCCTCGCCGCTGCCGTCCGAGAGGTAGGCGATCTTGCGGCCGTCCGGCGACCAGCGCGCCCCCTTGTCGTGGGCTCCCGAGGAGCGGGTGAGGTTGCGGGTGACCCCCTTCTCGATCGGCGTGTTGAAGATGTCGCCGCGGGCGGTGAACAGGGCGCGTTCACCCTTGGGCGACAGGGCGGCGTCTTCGATCTGGTCGGCGGCCGCGATATGGGACGGCCGGGTGTCGAGGCCGTCGCCGGGGACGTCGATGGCGAGGTGCCGCGACTGCCCCGTCCGGGTGTCGTAGACGTTCAGCTCGCCGTTCATCTCATAGGCGATCTGCCCGTCGGCGTCCGCGCTGGGCCAGCGGACATCCCACTGGGTGCTCCGGGTGAGCTGGGTCGTGGCGCCGTTCTTCAGGTCGTAGGAGTAGAGGTTGAGCGTGCCGGTGCGGTCCGAGTCGAAATAGATCTTGTCGCCGATCCACATCGGATCGCGCTCGGTGCGCGGGGTGTCGGTGATCCTCTTCGTCGCGTGCGTGGCGAGGTCGAAGGTCCAGAGGTCCTGGGCCCACCCTCCCTGGTAGCGCTTCCAGGTGCGGAAGTCGCGGGCGAAGGGGGTGTAGACGACCTGCTTGCCGTCCGGTGAGAGGTCGGCGCCGCCGCTCGAGGGCATCGGGAGCGGCTCGCCGAGCCCCCCCTCCACCGGTACGGTGTAGACGCGGCTCTGGCCGTGGTCCCAACCGTCGCGCAGAGAGCGGAAGAAGACCGATTTGCCGTCCGGGGTCCAGCCGTAGACCTGGTTGTCGTAGCCCCAGCGCGGCGGGAGCGGTCCGTGGGCGGGGTAGAAGGTGAGCTGCTTGGGCACGCCGCCGGTCGACGGGATGACGTAGACCTGCTCGTCGCCGTCGTACTGGCCGGTGAAGGCGATCCACTTCCCGTCGGGCGAGAACTTGGCGAACATCTCGAGGCCGGGGTGAGCGGTGAGGCGCGTCGCCGTCCCGCCCGACGAGGAGGAGGCGATCCAGAGATCGCCGGCATAGGTGAAGACGACCTTGTCCCGGTGGATATCGGGAAACCGGAGCAGCCTGGTCTGGGCGGACGCGGCCGAGGCAAGGCCTGCCGCGGCCGTAAGACAGAGCACGAATCGGGTGACGCGAAGCATGGAACGGAACCTCCCCCTGAACGTTTGAGCGTGAAGGACGCTCCGGAGTGTACGGCTGAGATGGGGGTGAGGTTGCAGGGCTTGTCTACAAATGTCGTCACGGGCGGTCCCAGAGCCCTACTCTCCTGGAAAACCCACCCGGCGCTCCTTCGCGGCGGTCCCCTCCGCCTCCTTGATCTTCTGGAGCAGCCCGTCCCGCTCCTCGGACACCTCGATGTTGGTCCCGGAGAGCAGGAGGAGCATCGTGCCGCTACCGTGCTGCTTGGCCTGCGCGAGCCCGATGATGGACTCCGTCCGCAGCCAGATTTCGCTCTTCGAGCTCTCGGTGATCTGAATCCAGGGCATGAGTTCCCTCCTCGGTCGAATCAGAAAATGAACGGCACCACCCGCTTCGTGCGCCGAGCGTAGTCCTCGTACTCCGGGTAGGTCCGGCGGAGGAGCGTCTCCTCGAAGAGGATGCGCAGGCCGATCATCGCCGTCGCGACCACCCCCAGGGAGACGCTGGTCAGAGAAGCGTTCGCGGCCACTCCGGCCCAGACCAGCAGCAGGATGGAGGCGTAGATCGGGTGCCGCAGGTAGCGGTAGGGGCCGGTGGTGACGAGACTCCCCGCCGTGGGGTTGGCCGCGTAATGGAAGCTGCGCAGGCCGAAGGTCAGGCGCGCCCAGATCCAGAGCAGTCCGGCCAGGACCTGGAGACCGATGGAAACCGGTCCGTGGCCCAGAAAGTTGTGCGTCAGCAGCAAGGCGGCGCAGGCGAGGATCAGGACGAGGACGACGGGTGTGGATAGGACCCCGGCGTTCCGTGCCACGAAGCTGTCCGGCATGGCCCCATTAGAGCATGGAACCGCCGATGGACTTCCTGGCGCGATTGAGCGACAACTGCTGTCAAGGGACGGTGACAAATCTTTGCAGAGCCACGTGCACATTTTCTTGACAAGTAGAAGTAGGGTTCAAGGCTCCCGGCGAGCCCTTTCCGGAGGACGGGGCGTGCTCTGCCAGTGACACCCCCTGACACTTCCGGACAGATGGGACAGGTGTCACGGTTTGTGGAGGCTCGCGGCACTACTTACAAATACCCATTCGGACCCCCAGGACATTTTTCAAGTCCCGCCGATTTCGAAAACCTCTCCAGGTCCTGCCCAGCGGACGGGGAGCTCGTTTCCCGCCGTCTTTTCTATCTCCTCGCGTGCCTCGCGGAGCGAGACCTGGGGGTCCAGCGTCGGCCAGACGTGGGTGAGCGCCAGCGTCCGGACGCCGGCCTGGCGGGCGATGCCGGCGGCCTGGCGGGCGCTCAGATGGAGCGGGGCGCCCATCCGGCCATCCTGATAGTTCGCCTCGCAGAGCAGGAGGTCGCTGCCTCGCGCGAAGCCGGCGAGGTCGACGTTCGGGCCGGTGTCCGCCGAGTAGGTGAGGGTGCCCTCCGCGGTCTCGGCCCGCATCGCCAGCGTGTGCGCGGGGTGGTCGGTGCGCAGGAAAGTGAAGCGGATGCCGGCCACCTCGACCGCGTCCCCGGCCTCGATCCGATGGAAATCGAAGGCCTCGGCGAGCTGGTCCGCGCCGGTCGGCCCGAGGAGGCCGCCGAGCGCCTCGGGCGTGCCGGGAGGAGCGTAGAGCGGGAGCTTGAAACCGCCCCCGACGCCATAGCGGACCGCCACGTGGAGGGGATAGATGTCGGCGCAGTGATCGGCGTGGATGTGGCTCAGGAGGAGGGCGTCGACGCGGGTGAAATCCATGGCCCGCTGGAGCTCGGCGAAGGTGCCGTTGCCGGCGTCGATCCAGACCTTCGCCGCGCCGTGCTCCAGGAGAAAACCGCTGCTGGGATTGCCGGGAGCCGGATAGCCGCCGGAGCTGCCGAGGACGCGTAGACGCATGGCCGTCACCTCCGCCGGGAGGATATCGCAATTTTTACCAACGCCACTTTCGGGGAAAGGTGACCAAAGCGCTGGCATTTCCTATGCACAGATCCTTGGGCAAGCAGTCGTAGTACAGCAGATCCCGAAAGGGGGGGACGCCATGCAGGACCGAAGCTCAGTGCAGCATCGGAACGAAGGTGCAGGGTCCGGCCGCCACGCCGTCGTGGTGGGCGGCAGCATCGGGGGCATGCTCGCGGCGCGCGTGCTCGCCGACCATTTCGACCGGGTCACCGTCATCGAGCGGGACCAGTTGCCGGACGGCACCGAGAACAGGCCGGGCGTGCCACAGGCACGTCATCTTCATTTTCTATTCAAGAGGGGATTGATGGCTGTCGAGGAGGTGTTCCCGGGGGTCACCGCAGACCTCCTGGAGGCCGGCAGCCATCTTCTGGATCAGGGGCGGGACTTCCGCATCCTGTATCGTTCGGGGTGGTCGCCCCGGGGTGAGATCGGCCTCGAGTTCTGTACCTTCACCCGGCCGCTGCTGGAGGCGACGATCCGCCGCCACCTGGTGGCCGATCCCAGGATCAGCCTCCGGCAGGGTTTCGAGGTGGCCAGCCTGGTGACGGCGGCCGACGGCTCGCGGGTGGAAGGGGTGAGGATCGAGCCCCGCCATCGCGACCCCGAGGCTCCGGCCGAGATCGAGACGATCGCGGCGGATCTGGTGCTGGACACCAGCGGCCGGGGCTCGAAAGCTCCCGAATGGCTGGCGGCGGCAGGCTTCGCCAGGCCGCAGGAGACCGTCGTCGACGCCTTCTGGGGGTATGCGACCCGCATCTACGAGCCGGTCGAAGACTTCAAGAAGGACTGGCTGACGCTCTTCCTGATCAACCGGCCGCCGTACCAGCCGCGCGCCGGCATCATCCAGCCGATCGAAGGGAACCGCTGGATCGTGACGCTCGCCGGGGTGATGCACGACTACCCGCCCACGGACGAGGAGGGCTTCCTCAAGTTCGCGCGGAGCCTCTCCTCGCCGGAGCTCTACCGGGCGATCGAGCATGCCAAGCCGCTGTCGCGCATCTGGGGTTACCGCCGCACCGAGAACCGGCTGCGGCATTACGACAAGGCCAAGGTGCCGCAGGGGTTCGCGGCGCTCGGCGACTCGGTGTGCGCCTTCAACCCGGTCTACGGCGTCGGCATGACGCTCGTCGGCCTGGAGGCGCTCGCCCTGCGCGAGAGCCTGCGGCGTGGGAAGGGGAGGCTCGACAGCCACCACTTCCAGAAGCAGGTCGCCAAGCTGGTCGCCGGCCCCTGGGCGCTGACCACCGGAGAGGATCTCCGCTGGCCGGCGACGCAGGGCGGCGAGGTCACCGCCAAGGTCAAGTTCATGCACTGGTACATCGAGCAGGTGATCCGGTTGATCCCGCAGAGCCAGGAGGTCTTCCGCCGCTTCCAGGAGGTCAACCACATGCTGAAGACCCCCACGGCGCTGTTCCACCCCGCGGTTCTGGGGCCGGTGCTCCGCCAGGCGTTCGGCCCGCGGCGGCCGGTGTTCAAGCCCGAAGCGGCCACCGCGCGGGCTCCGCGCCACGCGGCGACCACCTCCACGGTGGCGATCCGCCACTGATCCGATCGTTCAGCAGGGGCGCCGGCCGGCTTAGGGGGCCGGCCGGCGCCCCGCCTCCCTATCCCGTCGACCTCCGGATCAGCTCCGCCACATCCTTTTTCAGCTTCGCGTGATCGGCCTTGCGGATGTAGATCATGTGCCCCGACGTGTAGAGCTCGACCCGGACGTTGTCCCGCAGCTCCCTGGGCAGTCCCAGGTGGTCGCGGGTGAAGAGGGCGTCGAAGAACGGCGTCGCGAGGTCGTAGACGCCGGCCGCCATCAGCACCCGGAGATGGGGGTTGCGGGTCATCGCCTGGCGCAGGACCTCGGCGACGTCCACGTACTGGTTCCGGAAGTCCCAGCTCCACGGCCAGACCTTGTCGGTCAGCCGCTCGTAGACGAGGTCGCTCTCGAACTTGAGGTCGCGCCGGATGTAGTCGTTGACCGCCGCGGCGTAGGGAGCGTCGAGCGAGGCGGCGGCGGGATCGTACTCGTTGACCTCGCCGGCCGAGTCGATGTCGTTGCCGGTGAAGCGGGTGTCGAGACGGCCGGTGGTCTTCCCCTCGTCGCGCAGCAGCTCCTTGACGAAGCGGTCGATCTGGACGCAGAGGTTCGAGCGCTCGACGTACGCCTGCGAGAGCCCGCTGTAGCGGGCGACCCTGGCCGCGATCTCGCGGCGCCGGGCTTCGGGGAGGCGGTCCCCCTGCAGGAGGGCGGGCCCGTACTCGTCGAGCGTGAAGGCCTCGACCTCCGTCAGGGTCTTGAACAGGTCCCCAGAGAGCT
>DASWQX010000341.1:0-1623 GCA_036403495.1 Thermoanaerobaculia bacterium | reverse complement strand
CCGAAGGAGGTTGCGTTCGCCACCAAGCCTAAACTCGCCGAGGCAATGCTTGAGCGGGCACTAGACGCCGGGGTGCCCGCCGCGTGGGTGACCGGCGACGCGGTCTACGGGGGTGCCCGGAGGCTGAGGATGTTCCTAGAGGGGCGCGGGCAGCCGTTCGTTTTAGCGGTTAAGAGGGACGAGCCGTTATGGACGCTCGACGAGCGGGGGCCGGGGCAGGTGGCTGCGGATCGGCTCGCCGAGGCGGTTGCCCCCGAGGAGTGGACTCGACTCTCGGCGGGAGACGGGTCGAAGGGACCGCGTCTCTACGACTGGGCGCTGGTACCGCTCTTTCGGCTGCAACTCACCGAGGAAGAAAGGTACTGGGGGCATTGGCTGCTCCTCAGGCGAAGCCCTGAGGACCCCGAAGAGCTCGCCTACTACGTCGTCTTCGCGCCGAAGGGAACCACGATGTTAGAGGAGGTGGTCCGGGTGGCCGGCACGCGCTGGACCATCGAGTCCTGCTTCGAGTCGGCCAAGGGGGAGTTCGGGTTGGACGAGTACGAGGTGCGCAAGTGGGGAGCCTGGCACCGGCACGTGACGCTCTCGCTCCTGGCGCACGCCTTCTTGGGCGTGGTGCGCTCTCGAGCGGCGCAAAAAGGGGATCGAGTGAGGACCCCGATGGAGAGTTGTTGCCCCTGACGCTGCCCGAGGTACGCCGCCTGTTGTGCCGGTTGGTGTGGGCGCGATCGCCACGAAAAGAAGAAGTGCTGCGTTGGTCGGTGTGGAGAAGACGCCACCAGATGCGAGCCAAACGTTGCCACTACCGACGGCGGGGGGCTACCTTCGGTGACTAACTGCGGCTGTAGTACTAAGCTTGCGATTTAACCATGAAGGGTTTTGCGATGGACACAAAGCTCATCGCAAAACCCTCGCGTTCGCCCTTTTCGCGGACTCAGGCCGCCTTTTTGATCGCCGGGTAGCGTTTCGCTCGGCCAGAGAGGCGGCCTTTCGGCCTCCCAGGCGACCTACCGCAGGGTTTCGGCGCCTTCGCTGGCGTGCCTAGCTCCACCAAAAGCGACGAAACTACTCGGTGGACCCGAACCGGCGTCAGCCGACCCGTCTCGTAACGGCGCTCCCACGGCAGACGCAGGTCCGCAACACGGGCGCGCGCCAACCTTAGCTGCGTGTAAGCGGCCACAACCAGCCAACTCCACCGATCGGCCTGCTCGGGGTGACGAACCCGAGGGGTAGTCCACCCTATACCCTGCTTGAGGAAGCGGAAGGTGTGCTCCAGGTCGAAGCGCCTCACGTACGAGCGCCAGAGGAGATCCAGATCCGGCGCCGTCCCCTCCGGTCCGTGCCACCATAGCCACAAGACCCGAGGCTCCCGCCGGCTCTCGCCGCGGGGCAACCGCTCGACCTCGACCAGAACGAGCGTGCCGACCACGATGGGCAGGGGTCCCCGACTGCCCCGCCCCTCGTGGTTCTGGACCTTCGGATGCAGCTCGGCCCACGCCCGCACGCGCACAGAGACCCGTAACCGGCGTCCTCGCACTCGTGCTCGGCGGAAGGCTCGGGCCCCAGGTGCTCGGGTCGTTGCACTTCATCTTCGGCCCATGGCGACGGGGGCGTCCAATGTGC
>DASWQX010000340.1:0-7786 GCA_036403495.1 Thermoanaerobaculia bacterium | reverse complement strand
GCCGCCGACCTCGACGACGTGGTCGACCCCGGCGCCGCCGGTCAGCTCTTTGGCGCGCACGCCCCAGGCGGGCACCTCGCGGTAGTTGATCGTTTCGTCGGCCCCCATCTCGCGCACCCGCGCCAGCTTCTCGTCGCTGCTGGAGGTGGCGATCACCCGGGCGCCGAGGATCTTCGCGAGCTGCAGGGCGAAGAGGGAGACACCGCCGGTCCCCTGCACGAGCACGGTGTCCCCCGCCGTCAGGCCACCCTCGGTCACCAGGGCGCTCCAGGCGGTCACCGCGGCGCAGGGGAGGGTCGCGGCCTCCTCGTCGGTGAGGGAGTCGGGGGTCTTCACCAGCCCCTCCTGATCGAAGACCGCCAGCTCGGCCAGGGTGCCGTCGAGCGGTCCGCCGAGGGTCGAGCGGAGGCGCTCGCGGGTGGGCCGGCCGGCGAGCCACTTCTGTGCGAAGACGGTGCAGACGCGGTCGCCCGGCTGGACGCGGGTCACGCCTTCGCCTACGGTCACGACCTCGCCGGCGCCGTCCGAGCAGGGGATCAGCGGCAGCTTCTGCTTCGGGTTGTACTTCCCCTCGACGGTGAGCAGGTCGCGGAAGTTGAGCGAGGCGGCGCGCAGCCGCACCAGCGCCTGACCAGGACCGGGACGCGGATCGGGGCGCTCGACCAGCGCCAGGTGGTCGAGGCCGAAGGCGCCCTGGATCTCGATCGCACGCACGGTCAGCCCTCCAGCGCCTTCGTCATCCGGTCGACCAACCCGCGGGCGGCGGAGTCGTCGAGCTTGCCGGCCGGCCAGCCGACCCCCAGCCCCTTGTCGCCGAGCTTGGGGATGATGTGGAAATGCACGTGCATCACCACTTGGTGCGCCGCCGAGCCGTTGTTCTGGATGACATTGTAGGCGGTGGCGCCGGTGGCCCCCATCACCGCCCGGCAGAGCCGCGGCAGCGCGCGCCCGATGGCCGCGGCCGATTCGTCCGAAAGCTGATCGAGCCGGGCCTTGCGCTCCTTAGGGATGACCAGGGTGTGCCCCTCCGAGAGCGGGCCGATGTCGAGGAAGGCGAAGACGTGGTCGTCCTCGTATACCTTGTAGCAGGGGATGTCCCCCGAGAGGATCTTGTCGAAAACGGTGGGCTGGTGGTCGCTCATGGCGTCGTATTCTACAGATCATGGACAGGCAACCGGGTTGGGACGAGACGGACAGCCGCGAATTCATCGACCTCGGACGCTTCTTCGTCCCCGACCGGGAGGAGCAGATCGCCGCCATGCTCGGCGTGATCCCCGATCCCGGCGAGGGGCTGCTGGTGGACCTCTGCTGCGGCGAGGGGCTCCTCTCGCGGGCGCTGCTCGAGCGCTTCCCGCGCGCCCGGGTGATCGCCATGGACCTCTCGCCGGCCATGCTGGAGCAGGCCCGCGCCGCTTTGGCCGGCCACGGCGACCGTTTCGCGACACGGGTGTTCGATCTTGCGGACCGCTCCTGGCGCACGTTCCCGGAACCGGTCCACGCGTTCGTCAGCTCGCTCGCCATCCATCACCTCGACGGCGCGGGCAAACGGCAACTCTTCGCCGACCTCGCGGCGGCCCTCATCCCCGGAGGCGCGCTGGTGATCGCCGACCTCGTCGAGCCGGCGACCGCCGCGGCCCGGGAGCTTGCGGCGCGGGCCTGGGACGACGCCGTGCGCCGCCGCTCGCAGGAGCTGGCCGGCGATCTGGGGCCCTGGGAAAAATTTCGTGCCGAGCGCTGGAATTTTTACGCCGATCCCGAACCCGATCCGATCGATCAGCCCTCCCGTCTGCTCGATCAGCTCCGCTGGCTCGAAGCGGCGGGCCTCGAATCCGTGGACGTTTACTGGATGAAGGCCGGTCACGCCGTCTTCGGGGGCGTGCGGTAGGGGAGGAATCGGCGCGGTCGCGCCTTTCCGCGACTTCGCCGCCAAGTTGGTTCCGGATTTGCATTCACCGTGGGGCATGAGAGGAGCTGTTTTCGCACCGGGAAGTTTCCGCGCCGTCTCCCACACCGGCCGCCTGACCGCCGGCTGGCGGCGCGCCTACCGCCTCTCCGGCCAGAGCGCGGCGCTGGGCGCGTCCGAAGGCGCCCGCGAGGGCGCCGTTCCCCTTGACATGGGGGAGAAGTCCGCTATTGTTAAATGTGTGGACGCGAACGTGCCTCCCGAACAACCTCCCAGTACTGTGGACAGCCCGTCCAGAGTCCCAGGGCTCGGGCTGTCGGCCATCGGCACCGCTTTCGACTCTCCGTCCGCTTCCTTAAAAGCCCACCGTTCAGCGCAGGCTTCCGCAGCCAGTCCCGGTTGCGGTGTCACCCCTTCCGGGTTGACGTACTAATACATCATGTCGATGAAGCCCTCTGGGGCTTTCCCGCCGGATGAGCGATCCGGGTGGGCTCTCGGCCCACAAGGTCGAACCGTCCCGCTTCGACGTGGCACCACGTCCCTCACGAGTTTCAACCCCGTGTTCACCGGAGGAACATAGAGATGAAGCAGGCGGCGTTCGCCTCGATTGCGGTCGAGAGCTCCCAGCGCGAGGAGATCTGCGCGATCTTCGACGTACCCTATGATCCCGATCACTGGAACGACTGGCGCTGGCAGATGCGTCATCGCCTTACCCGCCTCGAGCAGTTCGAGCGCCTGCTCGACCTGACGGACGCGGAGCGGCGAGGGCTCCTGCTGGCGAGCGAAAAGTTTTCCGTCGCCGTCACCCCGCACTTCGCCTCGCTGATCGATCCGCGCGATCCCTCCTGCCCGCTCCGCCTCCAGGTCATCCCCCAGGAGAGCGAGCTGCTGGTGAGCCGCGGCGACATGACCGACCCCTGCGGCGAGGACGGCGCCAGCGTGGTCGAGGGCCTCGTCCACCGCTATCCCGACCGCGTGCTCTTCCTGGCGCTCGACACCTGCGCCTCCTACTGCCGCTACTGCACGCGCAGCCGCCTGGTCAGCCAGGGGGAGCTCGATCCGATCGGCAAGCGGCTGGAAGCGGCGATCGCCTATCTCGAGGAGCACACCGAGGTGCGCGACGTCCTGCTGTCCGGGGGCGATCCGCTGCTGATGGCCGACTCCGTGCTCGACAAGCTGCTCGGCCGCCTGCGCGCCATCCCGCACCTGGAGTTCCTGCGCATCGGCACCCGCATTCCGAGCTTCCTGCCGCAGCGGATCACGCCGGAGCTGGTCGCCGTGCTGCGCAAGCACCGCGTCTGGCTCTCCGTCCACTTCTGCCACGCCCGCGAGCTGACTCCCGAGGTGGCGGAGGCCTGCGACCGGCTCGCCGATGGCGGCATTCCGCTCGGCTGCCAGACCGTGCTGCTCAAGGGGGTCAACGATTCGGCCGAGACGCTGCGCGACCTCTTCCACGGCCTGCTGAAGAACCGCGTGCGCCCCTACTACCTCTACCAGTGCGATCCGGTGCTCGGCACCGGCCACCTGCGCACGTCGGTCGAGAAGGGGCTGGAGATCATGTCCCGGCTCCGCGGCTTCACCACCGGCTACGCGGTGCCGACCTACGTCATCGACGCTCCCGGCGGCGGCGGCAAGGTGCCGGTGCAGCGGGAGACGATCGTCGGGCACGAGGCGGAGGTCTGGAGCCTCCGCAACTGGGAAGGGAAGACGTACGACTACGTCGACCCCGCCGAGCGCTGAGCCGGACGCCATGCGCCCGCTGCGGATCGCGCTCTGCTACGACCTCAAGTCGGATTATCTCGCCGCGGGCTTCGCGCCCGCGGACGTCATGGAGTTCGATGAGGAGGAGACCGTAACCTTTCTCGAGGAGGGCCTCCGCCAGGTGGGGCACCATCCGGAACGCGTGGGGCGCGGGGTGGAGCTGGTCCGCCGGCTCGCCGCGGGCGAGCGGTGGGACCTCGTGTTCAACGTCGCCGAAGGGGTGCGCGGACGCTCGCGGGAGGCGCAGGTGCCGGCCGTCTGCGAGCTTTTCGATCAACCGTACACTTTTTCCGACCCGCTGACCTGCGCCGTCACCCTCGACAAGTCGCTGGCCAAGCGGGTGGTGCGCGATCACGGAATGCCCACGGCGCCCTTCGTTCTCGTGGCGCGGGCGGAGGATGCCGCCGCGGTGAACCTCCCCTTTCCGCTCTTCGTCAAGCCGGTGGCCGAAGGGAGCAGCAAGGGAGTGACGCGGCTCTCACAAGTGGAGACCCGCGACGAGCTGATCGCCGCCTGCGCCGAGCTGATCGAAACCTTTCACCAGCCGGTGCTGGTGGAAACCTTTCTGCCGGGGCGGGAGATGACGGTGGGCATCGTCGGCAACGACGGCGATACGCGCGTCCTCGGCGTCCTCGAAGTCTCCTTCCGCGCCGGCGCCGACGCCGCCTACACGGCGCTCAACAAACGCGATTACAAGACCTGGGTGGAGTACCGGATGCTCGACGGCGAGCCCCTCGCCCGGCGCGCCCGCGCCCTCGCCCTCGCCGCCTACAAGGCCCTAGACTGCCGGGACCTCGCCCGCGTCGACCTCCGCTGCGACGCCGCCGGCGAGCTCAGCTTCCTGGAGGTCAATCCGCTTCCCGGCCTGCATCCCACCTATTCCGACCTGCCGATCCTCGCCGGCCGCGCGGGCATTCCCTACGCCGAGCTCCTCGGCCAGGTCGTCGAGGCGTCCGCGCGGCGGTGGCGCTTGTGGGAGACGCCATGGAACTGATTTCGGAGGTCTCGCCGGCGCTGATCCTGGAGCCCGAGGCCGCTCCGGAACCGATCAGGTTTTCGCGAGTCGTCATCGCTCACAATCCGGTGGCCGCGGAAGCCGATCCTTCCACTTCCGACGTGCTGGCGCAGGTAGCGCTGGTGGCGGAGGGGCTCGACCGCCTCGGGATCACTGCCGAGATCGTCCCCATGGCGGACTGGCAGCCCTGGCGCGGCCTCCAGCCGGCGCCGGGGATGGCGGTCTTCAATCTGATGGAAGCGCCCGCCGGCCGTCCCGAGGCGCTGCTCGGAGCGGCGGCCGTCCTGGAGCTGCTGGGCGTTCCCTTCACCGGCTCCCCCTCCGGCGTCCTCTGGGTGACCACGGACAAGCTGGCCACCCGCGCGGTCCTCGCCGCCGAAGGGCTCCCCGTCGCGCCCGGCGGCCGCCTCGATCCGGACCGTCCCGATCTCCTGGCGCGGATTCCCGGCCCCTGGATCCTCAAGCCCGCCTGCGAGGACGCCTCCCTAGGGCTGGAAGGCGATCCGCTCTGCGCCACTCCGAAAGCGGCTCTCGCCCGGGCGCGCGGGCTGGCGGCGCGCTTCCCCGGCCAGGCCATCCTCGCCGAGACCTTCCTTCCCGGCCGCGAGCTGAACGTCTCGCTGCTCGCCGGTGGCGACGACGGCGTCGAGGTGCTGCCCGTCGCCGAGATCGTCTACGAGGGGTTCCCGGAGGGGATGAGCCGCGTGCTCGGCTACGAGGCGAAGTGGCACGAGGAGTCTTTCGCCTACATCCACACGGTCCGCCACTTTCCGGAGGACCCGGCCGACGCCGCGCTGCTGGCGCGCGCCGCGGAGCTCTCCCGCGCCGCCTGGCGGATCTTCGGATTGAAAGGGTATGCCCGCGTGGACCTCCGCCTCGGCGCAGACGGCGAGCCACGCATCCTGGAGATCAACGCCAACCCCTGCCTCGCCGCGGACGGCGGCTTCATGGCCGCAGCCGCGAAAGCCGGCCTCTCGTCCGGAGACGTCGTGGAGCGCATCCTGGCGGATGCCGTCCTGCCTCGAACGGCGCCGCGGGAACCATGAGTCCCGCCCTGTCCGTCCGCCGGTCCCTGGAAGCCGCCGACCGGGAGCCGCTGGAGGCGCTGATCCGCGCCACCGCGTTCTTCAATCCCGAGGAGATCGAGGTCGCCCTGGAGCTGGTGGACGACCGGCTGGCCAACGGCGAGGCGAGCCACTACCGCTTCCTCGTCGGCGAGATGGACGGCCGGGTCGCCTGCTATGCCTGCTGGGGCCCCATCCCGGGCACCGTCGCCTCGGCCGACCTCTACTGGATCGTGGTCCATCCCGACTTCCAAGGCCGCCGGGCCGGCACCGCCCTCCTCCGCGCCGCCGAGGAGTGGATGGCCGCCGCCGGCCGCACCCGCGTCTACGTCGAGACCTCCACCCGCCCCCAATACCTCCCCACCCGCGCCTTCTACGCCGCCTGCGGCTACCAGCTCGTCTCCGAGCTGGAGGACTTCTACGCCCCGGGGGATGGGAAGGCGACGTTTTTGAAGGTGGTGTAGCGGGAGCTTCAGGCAACCTTGCTGCGCGGAGTGACCACCACGGAGACGCGAGCGCCGGCATGGCCGAGCATCTCGATCAGGGTGTCGACGCTGAAACGGTCGATTTTCCCCCGGATGAGATCGCTGATCCTCGGCTGAGTTACCCCCAGAAGCTTGGCCGCGGCGGACTGCGTGAGCTCCTGGTCCGCTATCACCTTGGTTAGCTCGATCATCAGATCAGCCCGAATCTTGAGATTCTCCGCCTCGTCTTCGCTGAAACCGAGGTCCCTGAAAACATTGTCGGAAGAGCGTCGAACTTGGACGGCCATCTACGTCTCCTTTCCTTCGCCCTCGGCCATACCGTACCGGACCGCCTGATCCTCATAAGACGGAATCATGCCTCAGCCTCGCGCGTAGCTCCATAGAAGGGGGCTAGCAGAACTGCCAGCCGCTCCCGGAGAGGTAGGCGAACGGGGTTGCCGACTGGCCATTGGGACAGGTGAAGGTCTGAGAGCAACAGTTGTCGGCGCTCATCTGATAGATCGTTCTCCCACAGAAGTAGCGGCAGGAGGTGAAGGTGGCGTGCGCCATGGAGATGCCGGTGAATCCCAGGACCGCGGTCAAGGCGAGGACTCGGACGAGTGGCTTCATGTGAACTCCTTTCCAAGTGGTTCAGCTCTCCGGATGTCCGCGCGGACACCCGCGGGCGGACTCCGGTGGAAGCGCCTTTACTGTAACTCACCAGGCACGGTTCAGCGCGACGTAGAATGGACCCGCGTGGCGGCGCCCGCCGAGGAGCGAAAATGCCTGAAACCTGGTTCGAACGCGAGGGCGTCCGCCTGTTCGCCGTCGAGGCGGGCACGGGTCGCGCGATCGTGATGCTGCACGGCGGGATGAGCAGCCATCTCTCCAGCCTGCCGTTCCTCGTTCCCCTGATCCCCAGGTATCGCGTCCTCGCGCCCGATCTGCGGGGGAGCGGACAGTCGCATTACGGCGGCCTGTTGAGCTTCGACCAGCTCGCGGACGACGTGGAAGCCCTGCTCGATCACCTGGGAATCGCGAAGGCGGTGATCGGCGGGGCGTCCGGCGGCTCCGGCGTTGCCCTGCGATTTGCGCTCCGGCATCCAGACCGGACGGCGGGGCTGGTGCTGATCCACCCCGTCTACGGTGGAGCGGAGCGCGGCTACACCGTGGCCCAGAAGGAGACCTTCGCCGGGATGGGCGCCCTGGCGAGCCGCGCCCTTGCCGAGGGGGTGGGAGTGCTGCGCCCTCTCTACGAGAACCTGCCGCCCGCCATCCGTGAGAAGGCGCTGGCGATGATGGAAGAATTCGACGCCGCGAGCGTGGTGGCCACCAGCCGCTTCGTCGCCTCGGGAGAGCAGCCTTTCGGCTCGGCCACGGAGCTCGAAGCGCTCACCATGCCCGTTTTGCTCGTCCCCGGCGACGATCCGATCCATCCGGCGGAGGTGTCGGAGCTCTATGCCGCCCATCTCCCGGAGGTCGCGGTCGTGAGGGTGCCCGTGACGGAGGCCGCGGCGGCGATCGAGGCGTTCTGCGAGCGGATCGATCCCTGGTAGCCGGAGCCTTCGGGCCGCTCAGC
>DASWQX010000339.1:0-5928 GCA_036403495.1 Thermoanaerobaculia bacterium | reverse complement strand
CACGTCCGATCGCGAGAAAATACTTTCGCTCCTTCTCGCTCTCCTTCAACCGGTAGAGGAAGGGAGCGATCCACTCACCTCTGGGTCCGATGTCTGTCACCTCTCGCGGTGGCTGCGGCTCGCGCATGGCAAGCCTGGGATCCAGATAGTAGGTCTGCCACGCGGACAGCTCGCTACGCAGGCGATCGAAGTCGGGGTACCGGTGGTCTCCCGTAAATTGGCGATTCGATACGAGGGTGTGATTGAGCCCCAGGGGTTCGTGCCGAGGGGCCCCAGCTTCTCCAAGCTGTCGGACAATCAGTGACTCTCCAGACGGTTCGATTCTAGCCTTCTGCTTGGCGGTTTTGTCCTTCTTGAGGCGCACTAGATATTCATCGGAAACCTCCAGCGCACCGGTCTTGGGTTGGATCTGCACCCCGACACGGTAGAGCAACGGCTCCAGCGGCGGCCGGTTGGAAACCCGAGCGGGCTGCACCTCCGCTTCCAGACTGAGTTGGGCGCGGTCCTGCTGTAGGAGTCCTTCCAGACCACTCTCGGGCAGGCTGAATGCTTCCAGCGGGTATCCTCGGAGGGGCGGCTCGAAGGCCGCACCGAGCGTCTGCTCGGTCGCCAGCCGTGAGAGGAGAAGGAGCGCCTCGAGAAGATTGCTCTTGCCGGCAGCGTTGGGTCCCATAAGGACCACGAGCGGCGCCAGTTCGAGGTCGACATCGTGCAAGGATTTGAATCCCTGGACGCGAAGCCGTGTCAGCAAAATCTGCCTCTCTCTTCCAGAAGTCAGAGGTCTGGACAGTCGGGAAACTACCACAAGCAGGAGCCGGCCACGAAAGGCCGGCGCCTGAAAGCTCCTTGAGAGCCTACCGCAACGTCAGCGCCTGGAACGTCGTCTGCGGCGGATCGAAGTAGTCGCGGAAGAAGCTCTCGACCTGGTCGGGGGTTCCCTTGAGGATCTTGACGCCGCCGTCCGCGATCGACTTGTGAAGGGCGGTCTGAAACGGCTCCTTCTCGCCGCAGGCGACCGCCACGTTCTCGGACTTCAGCAGGCTCACCCAGGCGTCGTAGGACATCGAGATCCCGAGGTCTATCTGGGCGAAGGCACCGAGCTTGTCCGTCGTGACCGGCGTCTGCAGGGCCAGGAACTCCGCGATGGCGCAGCGGATGTGGAGCGCGAAGGCCTGATCGGGCTGCGCCACCTTGGGATCGCCGAGGAAGAGGAAGCCGAGCGATCGGTGCACGCCCCCCTGGGGATTGTCCGGCTCGCAGGTTGCCTTGGGCCCGGACGGCGCGGTCCTCTCCGCCTTGAGCCGCGAGGTCCAGGAGCTGACCCAGGCCGAGGGGGGCAGGGCGGTGACGATGTCCGCCGCGGTGAGGCCGCCCACGATCGCCGGCATGCCCTGGAAGAGGCCGCAGAGCTCCTGCGCCGAGGAGATGTACCAGTTGCGCCAGTTCGGGTTGGTCACCGTCTGCGCCATGCTCACGAACGCCGCGGCCTTGACCTCGCGGGCATGGCAATAGGTGGCGCTCCCCGTGCAGGAGGCCGGCGGGTTCGGCGGCGCCGTGCCGTCTTCGGGCCGGCATTGGATCCAGGCCGTGCTGACGTCGAACTTCGGCACCAGGTTCTTGCAGACCGGCACCTTCGGGCCGCGGCGGGTCTCATCACCGGTCGGCCCTTCGGCGCGGATCACCTCGGTGGTCAGCTCCGCCGCCCATTGAAGCGCCTCGTGCGCCCGGTCGACCTGGCCCGCCGCGAGCAGCTTCTCGCCCTCCGCCAGCGCCGCCGCAGCCTTGGCGACCACCTGTTTCGAGCCGTTCATCATCGCCACCGTCTTGCGCGACAGCTCGCGCGGGGGCGTCGGGCGCAGGCCCACGGGATCGGCCTCGAACCAGCCGAGGTAGCCGAAATAGATCTCCCGCACCGCCTGCGGCACGGACCCGTAGAAAGCGGTCAGGTAGTCCTCCATGCGGACGTCCGGCTTCGGCTGTTTCATCCGCCCGAGGTCGTTGATCAGATAGTCGGGCAGGTGGATCTCCGCGGCCAACTCGTCGGGGGTGTTCCCCTGATTGATCCGCCGCAGGGCCTGGTCGTGGGTGAACTGGACGGCGTCGCGGAAATTGCGCAGCAGGGTCCGGACGTCGTCCGCGCCGCAGAGCGGCACGCCGTGGGCCGGCACCAGGCTCCAGGAGTCGAGCTTGCGCAGGGTGTCGACGCTCTCGAACCACTGCGCCGGGTTGCGGTAGCTGGTGCCGCGCAGGCTGTAGAGGTTGGGGAACGACGGCCCCTGGAGCACCTCGGCCGACAGCAGCATGCCGGGGCCGCCCCAACCCGCCGCGGCGGCCGCGGTCGGCGCGCTGCCTGGGCTCGGGCTGGGATAGGTCAGATTCATGCCGTCGGGCAGGAAGGCCACGATCTCGTCGTCGGTCTCGCTCGGGGCATAGATCAGTTTCATGTTCATCCCGGCGGCGGTGAACAGCAACTGATTGGTAAAGGTGCGCGTGGGCATCTGGAAGCTCGCGTTCCCCTCCAGCACCTCGGGGCCGATGCCGTCGTTGATCCGGTTGGCGCCGATCCAGTTGCCATACATGTAGGACGAGCGCGGATTGATCATCTGGCCGACGACGGTGCCGGTATTGATCACGCTGTCGACCACCTGTACCTGGGAGATGACCTCGACGCAGTCCTGGCGGCCGATGTAGGTGCCGTCCTGGCCCGCGGCGTTGGTATTTTCCGCCGGGCAGACCGGGCGGTCGGCGAGCGCCAGCACGCCCGCGACGCCGGCCGTGTGATCGATATGGTTGTGGGTGTAGATGATCGCCTTGATCGGCAGCTTGCCATTGGCGTCGGCCTGAATGGCGCCCTTCCGCCGGATCGCCTCCAGCGCGGCCTTGGCGGTGCCGTCCGAGCCCAGGGTGTCGACGACCACCAGGCCGTGGTCCGGCCCGACCAGGACGATGGTGTTGGCCAGGTTGAAGCCGACCGCGCTGTAAGCCTTGTAGTCCAGCGGCGCCAGCCGCTCCTTGCACACCGGCGTCTCCTGAAGGTCCCAGACCTCGGCCGGCCGGAAGAAATTCGAATGGCCGGTCAGCAGCTCGTTGGCCGGGATGAGCGGCACCTTCGCCTGCCGTTCGGCGGCGATCGCGGGGACAGCCAGAGCCAGCGGCAATAGAATGGATATCGCGCGCAATCTTAAAGATTGTCGGACCATAGACCCCTCCCTCTGAAAAAGTGATGGGACTTTACACCTTCTAGTGGGATGGGGAAAGCGCCTATCGCAGCGCGACAGGGGAAGGCGGGCGCTCTGGGGCGGCTACTGAATGTAGCCCAGGGAGCGCAGCTCGTCCTCGGTGTTGCCGTCGACCTTGACCGCTTCGGGGACCTCGGCGCCGGCGCCTCCTTCCTCGATCCACTGCCAGAGCCGTTCCTTGAGCGGGCCGGCCACCAGCGGGCGCTGGTCGATGAGATTCTTCGTCTCGCCGGGGTCCTCGGCGAGGTCGTAGAGCTCCAGCTTCTTACCCTGCATGAGCCGCCGGTCCCCAGCGTCCGGCACGTAGACGAGCTTGTAGCGCTCGCTGGTGATCGAGCGCTGGTAGTCCTGGGCGAAGCCGGACTCGGTGAACGCGTACTGCCATTGCGGACCGGGAGTCCGGTCTTCGCCCCGCAGGAGGCGCCGAAGGCTCTTGCCCTCGGCCTCCCGGTTGGGCGGCAGGCCGGCTACGTCGAGCAGGGTCGGAGCGAGGTCGATCAATTCCACGGGCGCGCTCACGACCGTGCCCGCCTTGGCGATCCCCGCGCCGCGAAAGATCATCGGAACGTGAACGCAGTCGTCGTAGGGGAAGCGCCCGTGCTCGAAGAAGTAGTTGTGGTCGCCCAGGCTCTCGCCGTGATCCGCCGTGACGACGACCAGCGTGTTGCGGTCGAGGCCGCGATCCTTGAGAGCCTTCATCAGGATTCCCACCTGGTTGTCCACGGAGCGGATCTCGGCGTCGTACTGCGCGACGTAGTAGGCGACGCGGTCCTCGCGGCCGAGGTTGACGTTGGTGGAGATGCCGCCGATGTCCCAGCGCTTCTGGGTCAGCAGCGGCACCCGCCAGGTGGAGTCGAAGTGGGCGTCGTTGACGAACATCCCGTCGAAGGGCTTGGGCGGCTGGTAGCGCGCGTGGGGATCGAAGTAGTGGAGCCAGAGGAAGAAGGGGTGGCCGTCCGGCGCCCGGTCCATCAGGTCGAGGGCGCTGCGCGTCGTCAGCTCCGTCCGCCGGTCCTCCTTTTCCTGCCAGAGCTCGCGATAGATGTCGAATCCCTGGTCGAAGTTGAAGGCGCGGGCCAGGTTGACGTTGCCGATGGTGGCCCAGGTGTCGTACCCCCCGGCCTTGAGCAGCTCCGCCAGCATCAGGGAACGGTCGGGCATCCGCTGCGCCGTGGTCCGGATGAGCCCGTTGGTGTGGCCGTAGGTGCTCGACATCATCGACGCGAAGCTCGGGCTGGTCAGCGGCCATTGCGAGACCGCGCGCTGGAAGCGCACCCCCTCGCTCGCCAGCCGGTCGATGTTCGGCGAGGTCGTCCGGGCGTAGCCGTACGCCCCCAGGTGGTCGGCGCGCAGGGCGTCGATGGTGATCAGCAGGATGTTGGGGCTCGCTTGCGGCCGGGTCCGCGCCTCGTGGCTGGCGAGCGCCGCCGCGCCGGCGTTGACTCCGGCGAGCAGGACGAGAGCCGCGCCGGCCGGCTTCGCGTTCCCGAGTCCGCTCAGGGCGCTCATCGCTCCCCGCAACCGCTCCCCGTGCCGCGCGACCAACCGCCCCGCGCAGACCCCCACGAGCAGGACGCCGCCGAACAGGGGAATCCCCTCGCGCGAGAGTACCCGCGGCGTCCAGGGAGCGACGCGCAGGTACCAGAGGATCACGGCCGTGGCCAGGGAGATCCAGAGCACTGCATTGGCGCCGTGGGCGCCCCGCAAGCCCTTCCAGCGGCGCCCCAGGGCGTACGCGAGCAGCAGGTAGGTGATCTCGATCTGGAGGAAGAACAGCCCCACCCGCAGGGTGTACCGGTTCACGAAGTCCCGCAGGGAAGCCAAGGCGAGTTGTGCCTGGCCGTCGGCGAGGTAGCGGTTGGCAAAGACGAAGACGACACCCAGGGCGCTTCCCGCGAGAACCCCCGCGGTGATCCCCGCGAGAAGGCTCCGGACCAACGCCATCCTTCTGTCAAGCACCGGCTCCTGCACTGTCTCCCTCCCATCGACGCGTCGTTTGCACGACACCCGCCAACTTAGAGGGGGACCGGCCCGCGAGTCCTCAAAGGGAGGTAAGAAGTCTGTTAAGGATGTAAAGGGGGCGGATTCAAGCAGACTTGGTAAGTCCGGCCGTGCTGAAGCAGATCGTCATCACCTCGTCCGTAGAAACGTTCCCAGCCCGTCCACGACATCCTGGGCAGGCCACGGGGACAGCGGGACGTCTCCCTCGGACCCCATGCCGCCGCGACGGCCCTACCTGACTGGGGCGCGCTCAGCCTGGAGACCACGGCCGCAATTGCGGCCGACTGGAGTCTTCAGATAGGGTTCTGGAACAGTGAACGGCCTCGTGGAACAGACCCGGATCTATGCGCCGAAGACCTTCCTTCGAAGCCTGGAGGAACGAGAATGAGCACATTGAGCCTCAGATTGCCGGACTCGCTGCACAAACGCGTCCGCGACCTCGCCCAGCAAGAAGGAATTTCCATCAATCAATTCGTCAGCTCGGCGATCGCAGAAAAGATGGCGACCCTCCTCACCGTGGAATACCTCGAGGAGAGGGCCAAGCGGGGCAGCCGGGAGAAATTCTTGGCTGTGCTCGCGGAGGTGCCCGATACCGATGCCGAGCCGGAGGACGAGTTGTAGAGCCCGCCGCGGCCGAATGTGTCCACCTGATGGAGGTCCGGCCGTGGAACGCCCTCACCCGCCTCCG
>DASWQX010000338.1:0-4072 GCA_036403495.1 Thermoanaerobaculia bacterium | reverse complement strand
GAGGAGCCGCCGTCGTTCCCCGGGCCGGCCGCCGTCTTCAGGCAGACCAGGGCGAGCGGGTCGGTCCCCTGAGCGACGTTGCGGACATAGAAGTAGCTCCCCAGCAGCGCGGCGAGGAGTGCCGCGGCGATCACCTGCGGCACTCGCCGCTTCCACTGGCCGCGGGCGAACGGCACGACCGAGCCGGCGAGGGCCACGGCGTAGAACACGCCGAGCACCTTGGTGCCCGCCGCCAGCCCCAACCCAGCGCCAGCGATCACCACGGCTCCCCAGTCCGCGTCATCGATCCAGCGCAGCGCGAAGAAGAGGGCCGAGAGGAGGACGGCGCCGACGAAGATGTCCACGTACTCGGCGGCGGCGAAGCGCACCACGGTGGGGGTCAGCAGCATCAGGAACGAGGCGAGCGGCCAGTGGCGGCCGGCGCCGAGGCGGCGCGCGATGCCGCCGGTCGCGAGACCCAGCAGCAGCCAGTGGGGGAGCGTCGCCAGGTTGACCCAGAACTCGCTGTGCGACGGCGCCATCCACCACCAGAACCAGAGGGAGCCGTTGGCCGGCACGTAGCCGTAGTAGTTGTTGGGAATGTTTCCGAAGACGGGATTGAGGTTGTGATCGCGCAGCCAGGTCCCGGCGAGCAGCAGGTGGTACATCAGACTGTCCCAGGAGAGCGGCGGCCGCAGCAGCCCGCGGATCTCCTCGCTCCCCACGGCGTGCAGGGTGACCAGGGAGAGCGCGGGGTGCGCGCGCAGGATCGCCCACGAGCGCTGGAAGATCGCCCGCGCCGGCGCGCCGAGGCCGCCGGGCGGGGGGGACCGGCGGAAGCCGACCAGCAGGGCGAGCGAGAGCGCCGCCTGGAGGGCGAGCGCGAGATCGATCCGCAGCAGGCCGCAGGCGCCGAGGAGCAGGGCGATGCCCACCGCCTCGGCGGTCGCCATCAGCAGGGTGGCGATGGCGAGCGCCAGCGGATCGCGCACGGCCTCCTCGCGCAGCAGCCGCAAGGCCGCGAGGTAGCCGCCGAGGGCGAGGAAACCGACCGCGACGAGCGTCAGCGCGGCGCCGAGCAGATCGATCAGGAACATGACGGGAGCGGAAACATGGGCGGGATTGTTAGCACAGGCGGCGGGCCGGTGCTAGCATCCGCCCCCGTGCAGCACGACTCCTCCTATTTCGAGCGCGAGTACTTCCAGCTCCACCCGGGGAAGGTGAAGTATCTCGACTACCTGGTGGGGCTGCTGCGCGTGCACGGCGTGCCGTCCGGCCGGGTGCTCGACGTCGGCGCCGGCTACGGCTTCTTCCTCGAGGCGCTGGAGCGGGCGGGCTATGAGACGGCGGGTCTGGAGATCTCCGCCCACGCCGTGGAGCAGGCGCGGCGGCGCATCCGCGGGCAGGTGATCGAGCAGGGCGCCGAGGTCCCCTTCCCCTTCCCCGACGATCACTTCGACGCCATCACCCTGCTCGACGTCATCGAGCACCTCCAGGACTACCGCCAGACCCTGGCGAGTTGCCGCCGCTGCCTGAAGCCCGGCGGCAAGCTGTTCGTCATCACCCTCAACGCCCACAGCCTCGCCCGCCCGCTCCTCGGGCGACGCTGGGCCTGGTACCAGGATCCCACCCACATCCACATGTTCACCCCCCGCATGCTGCGGGAGGGGCTCGCCGGAGCGGGGCTGGAGGTGGAGACGCTGATCACCGAGTCGAACTTCTGCTCGGTCGGCGAGGGGACGAAGTTCCTCAAGCCGCTGCGGGTGATCGGCCGGGTGGTGCACACCCCCGCCTTCGGCGATTCGTTGCTGGCGGTGGCGCGGAAGGAAGGGTAGAAGGGGAACAGGGACGAGCACGGACAGACACGGACGAACAGCGGAGAGTCTTTCCTGGTCCGTGTTCGTCCGTGTCTGTCTGTGCTCGTCCCTGTGCTTTTACCTTTTCCTCGGCAGCTCGCCCGAGATCAGCCCCAGCGTCGCCTCGACCACCGCCGCCAGCGGGCCGGCGTCGGCGATCCCCTTGCCGGCGAGGCCGAAGGCGGTGCCGTGGTCGACCGAGGTGCGGAGGAAGGGGAGGCCGAGCGTCCAGTTGGTGGCGGTGCCGAAGGAGGCGGTCTTCACCGCGATCAGCCCCTGGTCGTGGTAGAGGGCGAGCACCCAGTCGAACTCGCCGCGGTGGGCGCGGGCGAACAGGGAGTCGGCGCTCTCGGGGCCGTGCACGTCGAGGCCGCGGGCGCGAGCGGCGGCCACGGCCGGCGCCAGGATCTCGCCGTCCTCGCTCCCCAGCAGCCCGTTCTCGCCGGCGTGCGGGTTCAGACCCGCGAGGGCAATCTTGCCGCCGGCGTGGCGGCCCAGGCAGTCGAGCGCCTCGCCCACGGCTTCGGGGGTGATCCCGTCGAGGGCGTTACGCAACGGCAGGTGGACGTTGAGCAGCGCCACCTGGAGCCCGGGGGAGAGGAAGGCCATCAGGTAGTCGCGGCCGTAGCGCTCCAGGCCGCAGACCTCGGCAAGGTAGTCGGTGTGCCCCACGAAGCCGGGGAGGTGCTGGCGGGCGATCGACTCCTTGCTGACCGGCGCCGTCACCAGCGCGTCGGCGGCGCCCGAACGGACCAGCGCGATGCCGGCGTCGAGCGCGGCCATGGCGCCGGCGGCGTCGGCCGGACCGGAATTGCCCAGGGAGAGGGCGCGGCGCGAGCCGACCGGGTCGAGAACCGGGATCGCTCCAGTCGCCAGCTCGCCCAAGGCACCACGTTCAGGCGCGGCGGCGAGCCAGGTCAAGCGATCCCAGGGGAAATCGGGGAGGGCCGGCCGGAGCGCCTCGACGGCGGCGCGCTCGGCCACCAGCAGCGGCTGCCAGGCGGCAGGCTCGGGGTCCGCGGCGACGAGCTTCAGCAGGATCTCCGGGCCGATGCCCGCGGGATCCCCCTGAGTGATGGCAAGGATGGGACGCGGAGCGCTCAACGCTCGGAGTCGCCCGAGTCGCGTTTGCCGGGACCCCGCCGCACCTTGAGCTCCTCTTCCTTGAACATGTAGCGGATCACGTGCTTCTGGATCAGCAGGTTGGGGCCGCTGGTGCGGTTGAGCTTGATCGCGCCTTTGTCGTACCACTCAATCCAGCCGCGCAGCTCCTCGTCGTTGTCGAGGATGACCACCATCGGCGTCTTCGCCGCCATCTGCTTGAGGAAATAGAACTCCTCGGCGTTGGTCTGCTCGGGCGGCGTCTGTTTGCGGCGCACGCTGCGGGAGGGCAGCTCCTTCTTGAGCTCGTTCATGTCCGGACGTATGAGTTTACGGGTCGCCATTTTGGATTTCCATGGAGCTGTGAGCTTCAAGCCGTCGCGGACACCCCGGACCGGTTGTCCGGGTGCCCCTTCTTGTAGCCCTCGTCTTCGTAGGCCAGGCAGCAGAGGAGACGGCCGCACTGTCCGGAGATCTTCGACGGGTTGAGGCTCAGGTTCTGCCGCTTGGCCATCTGGATCGAGATCGGCCGGAAATCCTTCAGCCAGGTCGAGCAGCAGAGGGTGCGTCCACAGATGCCGATGCCGCCGACCAGCCCGGCCTCGTCCCGCGCCCCCACCTGCACCATCTTCACCCGCACCGAGAACCGGCTCGACAGGTCGCGCACCAGTTGCCGGAAGTCCACCCGCCCTTCCGACGTGAAGTAGAAAGTCGCCTTCTTGCCGCTCAGCGCGAAGTCGACCAGGGAGATCTTCATGTCGAGGCTCAGCCCCCGCGCCTTCTCCTGCGCGAACAGCTTGCCGCTGTGCTCGTTCTGGAGCTGGCGGTCGTGGGCGGCGAGGTCGCTCTCGTCGGCCGGCCGCAGGATCGGCCGCGCGCTCGACTTCTGGCAGGGCTTGAACACCGGCATCGGAGACTGCTCCACGTGCCCGAACGTCGGGCCCGCCTCGAGGTCCACCACCACCTTCTCCCCCCGGGCGTAGATCCGCCCCCCCGTGCCGCAGAGCGTCAGGTTGGTCTCTTCACGGAACCGCACGCCGACGAAGCTGTCTTCGACGGCTGTCGACATGCCTTTGAAACTGCAACCGCTACATCCAGACATTGGACTTCCTATTCCATCCCGCGTTAGCGACTTG
>DASWQX010000337.1:0-3765 GCA_036403495.1 Thermoanaerobaculia bacterium | reverse complement strand
CACCCCCTCGACTATCACGCCGGCCCCCGCTATCCGCACCTCGAGCGGATCGAGGGGAAGCCCGACGTGCTCGGCGAGATCCTGCGCGCGCGGGTGAAATAGGGTGGAGTGGGATCACAGCGGGAGATCCTCTGCCCGGGGGATCGATTCACGCTTCATCGCGCGGGGATCTCCAACTGGAAGAGCCATCACCGCCAACTGGCGAACCGCATCGACGCGGGTCTCGACGGACACCAGCCCATACTGCCCATACTGGACTTCGCACGCCTTCCGAACGAGATCGCCAAGGCTCGAGCCCCGCTGCTCTGCCAAGCGCGAAAGTCGCTCGTGCAGATCAGGCGGGAACAAGATGGTCGTCTTCTTCGTCAGCTCCATATACACCTCCACTGGTGGAGAGTGGCTGGCGGTTTCTGAGGTGTCAAGCGCGTCAGGGCTCAGAAGATCACGAATTTGACGGCCACGTTGAATTTGAAGCCCACCGGGGTTCCGTTGTACCGCGCGGGCTCGTAAGCCCACCACTTCAACGTGGCGAGGGTCTGTTCCGCCAGGCCCTGGGGGAGCGGCTTGAGCATCGTTTCCGACGCTGGGCACCCTTCCGAGTCGAGGGTCAATTCAACCATCACGCTGTCCTTGATCTTCGCCTCCCGCGCGGCTTCGGGGATGGGAGGCAACGGTTGGAACAGCGGCCGCTGGAATTGCAGCGAGCCCACATCCCTGGATTTTCCCGTGATCTCCAGCACGGCCTCGCCATCCGTCGCGTCGTCCTGGGAGAGCAACCGCAGATGGCAGAGCAGCGGGCGGAGGAGCGGCGAGGACGAATCGCCGGGCTTCTCCTTCAACAGCGCGCGGATCCGCGTCAGCGCCTCGGCGAGGACGGCGGGTGGGACGGGGTGCTGATGGTACGTTTGGCTGGCGATGTCCAGCCGCTGGTGGACCTGCAGCGTCCGATCCCAATCCCTGGGTCCAACCGTGTAGACGACATAGGCATCATTGAGAACCAGGAGGAGCTCGGCCAAGCCGGTGCCATCGGCGCTCTTCGCTTTCACGAAGGCCGCCGCGGCGCCCTTGCCGTCGCCGGCCGCCAGCCTTGCCAGTCCCTCATCGATCCTCTCCCAGGGCACCTGTGCGTCCGGTTGGGCGGCGCCCGGGAGTGCGGCCAGGAGCGCCATCCCGAAACTCAGAAAGACCGCTCTGCACATCGATTTCATCTCATCCTCCTCGGCGGGCCTTCAGCAGCCTTGCCTGGAGCCACTCTGCCGTTCACAGATGGAGGCCGCATGAACTGGGGATAGACTTTGTGAGAATTCCCTGAAGAGATCTCTGGAGGAGCCATATCCGTGATCCGACATCGGTTCCTGCTCTGCTCCCTGGCCCTGCTGTCCGCTGCGGCCGCGCCGGCCTACGTCATCTCCGGCGGGTATCACAACTATCTGGTGGTGCAGGTGAAGGGCGCGGAGGTCGCGGCGACAGTGGTCAAGGTGCCGTGAAGACGGAAACGGCCGGAGCGCGCGCCAGGGCCACGCTCCGGCGGTCGCCATCCGGCGATTGCCGATCCGCCTAGGGGCAGAGGCAGGTCGCCTGGCAGGGGTAGGGCCTGACGGTCGTGATCGGCCAGGCACCGCCGTTGACCTCCTGCAACTTCTCCTGGGAGGGCTCTTCCAGGAGATGCAGGGTCTCGCGGGTGAGGGCCAGCTTCCTGATCGCGTGCTTCTTCATCACCGTCTCCTTTCAGCCGGGCCGGAGAGCCCGAGAGAATACGCCTCATGGTACCGCCAACCCGGACCGGTCCAGTCCTCGGCCTTAAAGGTAGTTGCAGTCGGCGTTCCAGGTATCGCAGGGCGCGACGCCATGATGCGCGAAGGCCTTCGTACCAAAGGGGCACGTGCAAGCCGAAGTCGGATGACTGGGGCAATAGGAGGGGCCGCAGGTGGGGAAGGTGACGGCCTGGGCAGGGCGGACGAAGAGGCTACAGGCGCAGACCCCCAGCATCCCCGCGAGCATCAGAAGCTTTCTCTTCATGACCTCTCCTTTCGGGAGAACGGCGTTCAGAAGGTAAGGTGTGCCGCTCGACCGCTGACGAGCCCAGCCGGTCTTCTAAGGACGCCTTCTAGGGACGTGGCACCAAGTTTTGGCCTGAAACACTCTCTGAAGCGGAAAAACAATGTTCGGAGCCTTGAAACAATGTTCCAGGCCGAAAAGCCATGTTTGAGTCCGATAATCAATGCCTAAGTCCGATTCGCTCTGCAATAAGGCAGTTTCGGACGCGCGAGACCGCAGGCCTCGCCCACCCGTGAAGGAGGGCGAGGTGCCCCGCTCAGAAGAAGTTACAGTCGGGGCGCCAGGAAGAACTGCAGAATGTGCTGCCGGTCGGGTAAGCCTTCGTGCCCGGTGGGCACTGGCATTGTAGATCCGGATTGGCGGCACAGTAGGCGTTTGAGCAGGGGGGGAACGTGGCTTGGGCGGGCCGGACGAAGAGGCTGCAAGTACAGATTCCCAGCAGGCCCGCGAGCATCAGGAGCTTTTTCATCGTGAGGTCTCCTTTCGGGAGTACAGCGTTCAAGAATAAGGTGCTCGTCGGGCCCGCGGCCGAGCCATGGGTTTGCTCCGAAGGGCGATGGGCCTCGGAGTGGGGTCGTCTAAGGACGTGGCACCTGTGGAGGGCACCAAGTTTCGGTGCCTGTCCAAATTTGCCGCATCCCGCAAAATGCCACTGTAAACCACTGATACCAAGAGGAGGCGACCCGATTTTACGTCTTATTGGGGATATGGGACGAAAACTTCGCTACATCCCCGACGGAGGCGCCCTGGTCGAGGTCACCAGCCGGACCCTGCACGGACGCCCACTGCTCCGGCCCGCCTGGAGCTCAACGACATCGCCGCCGGCATCCTCGGCAGGGCGCAACGGCTCTACCCGGTCGACCTCGTGGCCTTCGTTCCGTTGTCCAACCATTACCACATGGTCGTCTGGGTGGAGGACGCGAAGCGACTCGCACGATTCGTCGGCTACTTCAACTCGAACCTGGCGCGGGAGGTGAGCCGGCTCACCGGCTGGACGGGGAAGATCTGGGAGCGGCGCTACCAGGCGATCCCGATCAGCGACGAGGAGGAGGCGCAGGTCGGGAGACTCCAGTACGTTTTGGCGCACGGCGTCAAGGAAAATCTGGTCGCCCACCTCAGGGAGTGGCCGGGCCTTCACTGTATCCGTCAGATCGTGGACGGCGAGCCTCTCGTCGGCACCTGGTTCGACCGTACCCAGCTATACCTCGCCCGCCGCAAGGGAGAAAAGATCGACCCTCCCCACTACGCGTTGCCCGAGACCGTGACGTTCTCGCCTCTTCCCTGCTGGAAGCATCTGTCTCTGGAGGCCTACCGGAAGTGCGTCGCCAATCTCGCGACGGAGATCGAGGAGAACGCCGCCACGGCCAGGAAGAGTACCGGCGTCCAGCCGCTCGGCGCGGCGGCGATTCTGGCGCAGGACCCGGTCAGCCGTCTCAAGCGTCCGAAGAAGGCGCCGGCCCCTCTCTACCACGCGGCGAGCAGAGCGGTGCGTCAGGTTTTCTATGAAGGCTTCTCCCTGTTCGTCGCCGCCTACCGCATGGCCTCCGAAAAGCTGCGAAGAGGAGATCCCGCGCCATGCTTCCCAGTGGGGTGCTTCCCACCGGCGCTGCCGTTCGTCGGCGGGTAGGCCGGCAGGCTGGCTTCGGTCCAAAGCGTCTGGCTCTGTTTCCGCCTAGATCAGGTGGAAGGGGGAGGTGTGCGCGGAGG
>DASWQX010000336.1:0-4827 GCA_036403495.1 Thermoanaerobaculia bacterium | reverse complement strand
AGGGCGACCTCCTCCGGGAGCTCCTCACAGGGGAGGGCATCGCCGATTACGTCCTCTGGTACTACACGCCGATGGCGCTCGGCTTCGCCGGCGGCCTGTCGCCGGCCGCGGTGGTCTACGACTGCATGGACGAGCTGTCGATGTTCCGCGGCGCGCCGCCCGAGCTGCTGGAGCGCGAGCGCCGGCTGCTCGCGGTGGCGGACTTGGTGTTCACCGGCGGCCAGAGCCTGTTCGAAGCCAAGCGCGAACGCCACCCAGCGGTCCACGCCTTCCCGAGCAGCATCGACGCCGACCATTTCGGATGCGCGCGGCGGCCCGGCACGGAACCCACCGACCAGGCGGAGATCCCGCGGCCTCGCCTCGGCTATTTCGGGGTGATCGACGAGCGGATCGATTTCGACCTGCTGACCGCGGCGGCCGATCTGCGGCCCGGCTGGAACTGGGTGATGATCGGTCCGGTGGTCAAGATCGATCCCGGGACCCTGCCGCGGCGGCCCAACCTGCACTATCTGGGCATGAAGGGCTACGGCGAGCTGCCGGCCTACCTGGCCGGCTGGGACGTGGCCCTGATGCCGTTCGCGCGCAACGAATCCACCCGCTTCATCAGCCCCACCAAGACCCCCGAGTACCTGGCGGGAGGGCGGCCGGTGGTCTCGACCTCCATCCGCGACGTGGTGCGCCCCTACGGCGAGCTGGGGCTGGTCGAGATCGCCGACGATCCGGCGGCCTTCGTGGCCGCCGCCGAGCGGGCGATGGCGCGGTGCGGCGACGGCGCCGCCGAGCGCGAGGCGTGGCTGCGGCGGGTGGACGCATTTCTTGCCGGCGGCTCCTGGAGCCGGACCTTCCGGGGGATGTCCGATCTGATCGACGGCGCCGTGCTGCGGCGCCGACAACTGGGAAGGGAGCAGGTTCGATGTTCGACTATCTGATCGTGGGGGCCGGCTTCGCCGGCAGCGTGCTCGCCGAGCGGCTGGCGCGCGGTTCCAACAAACGGGTGCTGCTGGTGGACCGCCGGCCGCACATCGGAGGCAACGCTTTCGACCATTACGACGACGCGGGGATCCTGGTCCACAAGTACGGGCCCCACATCTTCCACACCAACTCGCGGGAGGTCTTCGAGTATCTCTCCGTCTTCACCCGCTGGCGCCCGTACGAGCACCGGGTGCGGGCGAGCGTCGACGGCCAGCTGGTGCCGATCCCGATCAACCTGGACACCATCAACCAGCTCTATGGGATGAATCTCACCAGCCGGCAGATGGAGGACTTCTTCACTTCCGTGGCCGAGCCCCGGGAGGTGGTCCGCACCTCCGAGGACGTGGTCATCGGCCGCGTCGGCCGCGAGCTCTACGAGAAGTTCTTCCGCGGCTACACCCGCAAGCAGTGGGGGCTCGACCCCTCGCAGCTCGACGCCATGGTCACCGCCCGCGTGCCCGTGCGCACCAACCGCGACGACCGCTACTTCGCGGACACCTACCAGGCGATGCCGCTGCGCGGCTACACCCGTTTGTTCGAGAACATGCTCGACCACGACAACATCAAGATCCTGCTCAACACCGACTATCGGGAGATCGTCGGGGAGATCCCCCACGGCAAGCTGATCTACAGCGGTCCGGTCGACGAGTTCTTCGATCTCCGCTACGGCAAGCTGCCCTACCGGTCGCTGCGGTTCGAGCACGAAACCCGGAACCAGGAGTGGGTGCAGCCGGTGGCGGTGATCAACTATCCCAACGAGCACCTCTACACGCGGGTCACTGAGTTCAAGCATCTCACCGGCCAGGAGAGCCCGAAGAGCAGCCTGGTCTACGAATATCCGGAGGCGGAGGGAGATCCCTACTACCCTGTGCCGAGGCCGGAGAACAACGAGTTGTACAAGCGGTACCAGGCGCTTGCCGAGGAGCGGTCCGACGTCCATTTCGTGGGCCGGCTCGCCACCTACAAGTACTACAACATGGACCAGGTGGTGGCGCAGGCCCTCTCGGTCTACGCCCGCATCGTCGGCCAGAAGCGGGCCGAGGCCACTCGCGCCGAAGCCATTCGCGCCGAGGTCCTGCCCTCCGCGCTCATCGTCCGCCAGGAGGGGCGGCAGCCGGCGGTCCGCGGGGCGTAGCAAAAGACGGTTGAAAAGGCAAAGGGGACCGGAAATTCCGGTCCCCTCGGGCGTGGCGCGCGACGCCGGTACGGAAGCGCCGCGGTAGGAAGGTTGGCACCGCGGGGCGAAAACTTCCGCCGTGGGGTTCCAAAAACCGGCGGCGGACGCTCGTCGGCGGAACCCCGGAAGGTCCTGGTCGCCCCCGGAGGGGCGGCCTCGAAGGCAAGTATACATCAATGAGCATGTCTATGGAAGAGGAGATCGTTGTGATTTGAAGCCCGGCGCCCTTGATACAGTCCGCTGCCATGGAGACGCGCCCGGCTGACCGCCCGCGGCACCCGCGGCACTCGCGGCAACTGGAGCGATTGGGGCGACTGGGAAAGTGGCTGCGGTCGCTCGACTTCACGCTGGCGCGGCGCTTCGGCCTCGCCAACCGCGAGGACCGCCTCTTCTTCCTGCTGATCGCCGCCGTGGGCGTCGTCGGCGGCCTGCTCGGCGCCGCCACCGACCTGCTGATCGGCTTGGTGCAGCGGGTGCTCTGGGGCTCCACGGGCGACCTGCTCACCATCGTCCCCAAGGTCCACCGCTGGGTGGTGGTGGCGGCCCCGGCGATCGGCGGCGCGGTGGTGGGGGCGATCCTCTGGCTCAGCCGCCGCCGCGCGCCGGCCGAGGCGGGAGGCGAGGGGATGGGGATGCTGATCGAGTCGGTGGCGCTGGCCGGCGGCAAGATCGCGCCGCGGCCGGTGCTGATCAACGCCCTGGAGTCGATCGTCACCGTCGGCAGCGGCGGCTCGCTCGGCCGCGAGGGGCCGATGATCCGGCTCGGCGCGATGATCTCCTCCTGGCTCGGGGCGCGGCTGGAGCTGCCGGCGCACCGGTTGAAGATCCTGGTCGGCTGCGGCGCCGCCGCCGGCCTCGCGGCCACCTACAACATCCCGATCGGCGGCGCGCTGTTCGCCATGGAGGTCATCCTCGGCAACTTCGCGCTGGAGATCTTCGGGCCGATCGTGGCCTCCTCGGTGATCGCCACCCTGATCTCCCGCTCGCTGCTCGGCAACAGGCCGCTCTACGCCGCGCCCGAGTACGCCCTCAAGAGCGGCTGGGAGATGCTCCCCTACGCCGGCCTCGGGGTCGCGGCGGCGTTCGCCTCCGTCCTCTTCATGCTCGGGGTGAGCTTCGGGGGCAAGGCCTTCGCGCGGCTCCGCTTCCTGCCGCGCCCCCTGCAGCCGGTGATCGGCATGACCCTCCTCGGCGTCCTCGGCCTCTACGTGCCGGCGGCGCTGGGGCGCGGGTACGGCACGATCAACCTGGCGCTCGCCGGCGCCCTCAAGCTCCCTCCCCACCTCGCCGTCTCGCAGCAGCTCACCGGCCTCTTCCTGCTCGGCCTCGCCGGGGTCAAGCTGGTGGCAACCGCGCTGACCCGGGGGAGCGGCGGCTCGGGGGGGATGTTCACGCCGTCGATCGCCTACGGCGCCCTGGTGGGCGCTTCGTACGGCTGCTTCATGCACTCGCTCTGGCCGTCCGTGGCCTCCCCCTACGGCGCCTACGCCGCGGTGGGCATGGCGGCGGTGATGGCGGGGACGAGCTACGCGCCGATCAGCGCCATCCTCATCCTCTTCGAGTTCACGGGCAACTACGACCTGATCCTGCCGGTGATGCTGGCCGCCATCCTGGCCAGCCTGATCGCCCGCGCCCTCCACCCCTACTCGATCTACACCGAATCGCTGAAGGGCAAGGGGATCGACCTCCCCTGGCGGATGGAGGAGGCGGTGCTCGCCGGGCTCAAGGCGGAGACCCTGATGCGCCCCGACCCGCAGACGCTCAAGCCGGGGGAGACCTACGCCGAGGTGGTGAAGAAGTTCCTCGCCACGCCGCGCCAGCGCCTGTTCGTGACCGGCACCGACGGTAAGCTCCTCGGCTCGGTGTCGATCCACGACATCAAGTACGCCCTGGAGAGCCCGGAGACGCTGACCGCCGTGGTGGCGCTCGACCTGATGACTCCCGTCGAGCACGTGATCCATCCGGACGAGCGGCTCCACCTGGCCACCGAGATCTTCGCCCGCAGCGATTACGAAAGGCTGCCGGTGGTCGACACCGCCGGCAAGCTCCTCGGCGTCCTCGCCAAGCGCGACCTGCTGGCCGTCTACGCCCAGGAGGTGGTGGGGCGGCCGGCGCTGCTCACCACCTTCGTCTCCAGCGAGGACGCGCGCACCCCCCGCCAGTTCGTCGAGATCCCCCCCGACTTCGCCCTCCGCCTGGTGCCGGTGCCGCTTCACCTCGTGGGCAAAACCCTGGCCGAGGCCCGCCTGCCGCAGACGCTCGGCGCGCGGGTGATGGAGATCCGCCGGCGGCGCGGCATCGGCGGAACAGGCGGCGAGGAGCCCGTCCTCCCTGAGGCCGGGACGCGCCTGGAGCCGGGCGACCTGCTGCTCCTCCTGGGTCCCGCCGAGAAGATCGAGGCGATGGCGAAGGGGAAGATCGCCGAGGAGGCCCTGGAGCAGCACCAGGCCGAAACGGGGTCCGGATGAGCGACGAAGAGCGACATGCCACCGAGGAGGAGCGCCGCCTGCTCGACCGACTCGCCGTGCCCCCCGGCCTCTGCGCGAGCTGCGAGCATCTGCGCCTGCTCGCCTCCCCGCGCAGCGTTTTCGTGCGCTGCGGCCTGGCGGCGGCCGATCCGCGGTTTCCGCGCTATCCGGGGCTGCCGGTGAGGGTTTGCGCGGGGTATCGGCGAGCGT
>DASWQX010000335.1:0-7225 GCA_036403495.1 Thermoanaerobaculia bacterium | reverse complement strand
TGCCGACCTCCGGACACTCAGCCACAAAAAGATCCCCCTCCTGGTGAAGGATCGCCGTAAAAGTCCTCTGGATCATGATCCGTGCCCCTTTCGCAGGATAGCAGACACCCGATCCCCCTACTCCACCGTCACACTCTTCGCCAGATTCCGCGGCTGATCCACGTCCGCCCCCCGCCGGACGCCGATGAAGTAGGCGAGGAGCTGGAGCGGCACCACGTTGACGATCGGCTGCAGGAGCGGCGAGACGGTGGGGACTTCGATGACGTCGTCGGCGACGCCGCCGAGCTCTTCGGGGTCGCGGTCGGTGACGGCGATCACGATGCCGTCGCGGGCCTTCACCTCCTGCATGTTGCTCTTGGTCTTCTCGGCGAGCTGGTCGCCGGTGGCGATCGCCACCACGGGGAGGTTCTCGTCGATCAGCGCGATCGGGCCGTGCTTCATCTCGCCGGCGGGGTAGCCCTCGGCGTGGATGTAGGAGATCTCCTTGAGCTTCAGGGCCCCCTCCAGCGCAATCGGATAGTTGATCCCCCGGCCGAGGTAGAGGAAGTTCTTGGAGCGGTGATACTTGCGCGCCAGCTCGTCCATGTGCGCTTCCTGGCCGCGGATCACCTCGTCCACCGCCTGCGGCAGGCGGGTGAGGGCGTCGAGGTAGTGCCGCTCGACTGTGCCCTGCCGGCTCTGCCGCAGGTAGAGGGCGAGCAGGTAGAGGGCGACGAGCTGGGTGGTGAAGGCCTTGGTGGAGGCGACGCCGATCTCCGGGCCGGCGTGGGTGTAGATCACGCCCTCGCTGATCCGCGTCGCTTGGCTTCCCACGACGTTGCAGACCGCGAACAGGCGCGCGCCGCGCTCGTGGGCCGCCTCCATGGCCGACAGGGTGTCCGCCGTCTCGCCGGACTGGGAGATGCCGACGGCGAGCACGCGGTCCGAGACGATCGGGTCGCGGTAGCGGTATTCGGAGCCGTAGTCGACCTCGACCGGGACGCGGGCGATGCTCTCGATCAGGAACTTGCCGATCAGCGCCGAGTGCCAGGAGGTGCCGCAGGCCAGGAGATGGAGGCGCTCGATCCGCTCGATCTCCTCTTTGGTGATCTGGATGGTGTCGAGGAGGACTCTGCCGTTCTCGAAGTCCACGCGGCCGCCGAAGGTCTCCTGCACGACCTGCGGCTGCTCGTGGATCTCCTTGAGCATGAAGTGCTTATAGCCCCCCTTCTCGGCCTGGATCGGATCCCAGTTGAGGCGCTGCACGCGGCGCTGGACCGGCTGGCCGGCGCGGTCCTGGATCTCGATGCCGGCGGGGGTGAGGCGGGCGATGTCGCCGTTCTCGAGGAACATCACGTCCTTGGTATAGGCGAGCAGGGCGGCCGGGTCGGAGGCGAGGAACTGCTCGCCCTGGGCGAGGCCGACGACCAGCGGCGGCCCCTGGCGGGCGGCGACGATCTCCTGCCCCTCGGTCTCGATGCTGACCACGGCGAAGGCGTACATCCCCTCCAGCTCCTTGACCGCGCGGGAGACCGCGGCGCGCAGGTCGCCGTCGAGGTAGGAGGAGATCAGGTTGGCGACGACCTCGGTGTCGGTGTCGGACTTGAAGGTCCACCCCTCGGCGATCAGCCGCTTCTTGAGCGGCAGGAAGTTCTCGATGATGCCGTTGTGGATCAGCGCCAGCCGGCCGCGCGAGTCGACCATGGGGTGGGCGTTGCGCTCGCTCGGCGGCCCATGGGTGGCCCAGCGGGTGTGGCCGAGGCCGTAGCAGCCGGTGAGCGGGTGCTTTTCGAGCTTTTCCTTCAGGCGGTCGAGCTTGCCCTCGGCCTTGACGGTCTGGAACGCGCCGTCCCGCACCGCCACCACGCCCGCCGAGTCGTAGCCGCGGTACTCCAGGCGGCGCAGGCCGTCCATCAGCAGGGGCACGACCTCGCGCTGCCCAACGTATCCGACGATTCCGCACATAGAGTCTATTCGTTCCCTTTCTCGTCGCGGTCGTTCCGTTCAGACCGCCGGCGCAGCCCGCCGGCCCACCCTTCGAGGTTTTTCTGCCGCACCCGCCCCACCGCGAGCGCTCCGGCGGGAACGTTCTTGGTGATGATCGAGCCGGCCGCCGTGGTGGCGCCCTCCCCGATGTTTACGGGCGCCACCAGCATCGTATCGCTGCCGATGAAGGCGCCGGCGCCGATGGTGGTCGGGTGCTTGCGCTTGCCGTCGTAGTTGCAGGTGACGACGCCGGCGCCGATATTGGCTCCGTCGCCCACCGTGGCGTCGCCCACATAGGCGAGATGGTTGGCCTTGGCGCCTTCGCCGAGAACCGAGTTCTTGACCTCCACGAAATTGCCCACCCGCGCCCCCTTGCGCAGGCGGGCGGCCGGGCGGAGGCGCGCGAACGGACCGACGCGGCAACCCTCCCCGACTTCCGCACCGTCCAGAACACTGTAGGGCTCGACGATTGTTCCGTCCGCTACCGTGGAGTCGCGCAGCCAGGCGCCCTGGTGGACCACGCAGTCGCGGCCGATCGCGGTCCGCCCCAGGAGGGAGACGCCGGGATGGATGATCGTGTCCTCGCCGATCGACACCCCCGGCTCGATCGAGGTCCGCTCGGGCTCCAGGATGGTCACGCCCCCGCGCATCAGCGCCGTCAGGTGACGGCCGATCAGCAGGCGGTGGACGCGGGCGAGCTCGGTGCGGTCGTTGACGCCCAGCGCCTCGTCAGGATCGGGCAGCGCGATCAGGCGCACGGGATGGCCGTCGGCCGCGGCGTTCGTCACGGCGTCGGTCAGGTAGAGCTCGCCCTGGGCGTTGTCGGTGCTCAGGTTCCGCAGGTAGCCGAAGACGTCCGGGGCCGGGAAGGCGTAGATGCCGGCGTTGATCAGCCGGACGGCGCGCTGGTCCGGATCGGCGTCCTTGAACTCGACGATCGCCTGGAAGGCGCCGGAGGGATCGACGATCACCCGTCCGAGCATGCCGGGATCGGCGAGCTCGGCGACCGTCATGGCGCCCCATCCCGATTCAGCCGCCGTGGCGAGGGCGTCCAGGGTGGAGGGCTGGAGGAGGGGTACGTCGCCGGAGAGGACGAGCACGGTGGTCTCTCCAGGGATTTCCGGTTCGGCCTGGGCGAGGGCATGGCCGGTGCCGCGCTGCTCGGCCTGGAGGACCCAGACGAGATCCTGATCCCCGTAGGCCGCGATCTCCTTGCGCACCTGCTCCGCGCCATGGCCGACCACCACCAGGATCCGCGCGCAGCCGGCGGCCCGCGCGGCGTCGATCACCCACTGGAGGAGCGGACGGCCAGCGGCCCGATGGAGGACCTTGGGAAGCGCGGACTTCATGCGTGTCCCCTTGCCGGCGGCGAGGATCACGGCGACGCGGGGGCGGGGGGTGGGCATGGGCGGTCTCCGGATTCGAAAAAGAAGATCTCTGGGATGCCGGTGGCCTGCGACCTCATCCCCGGCCCTTCTCCTAGAGGAGAAGGGGGGCCTGTCTGCGGCGGCGTACGCTGCGGCTTGGCGCTCCAGTCAGGCCCTCCCTCTCCTTCAGGAGAGGGATCGAGGGTGAGGTCGCAGGCCTCGGAGGGCGCCTGTTACGCACGCAAGGTCTCCGCCTGGTTACACATCTCCAGCACCGCCGCCGCCAGCTTCGCCGAATCGTGCCGGATCAGATCGCCGTCCGCCGCCAGCAGGTCGGCTTCGTGGACCTCGACGCCCATCGCTTCCAGCGCGGCGCGGTCGACGGCCACCGGCTCCGAGTTGGTCTCGGCGTAGTGGGTGATCAGCGCGGTCGGGATCGCGGTGGAGTTGACCAGCACGGCATCGATGATCCCCTCGCCGGCATGGCGCACGAGGGCGTTCAGATGGTCGATCCCCATCATGCGGTCGGTCTCGCCCGGCTGGGTCATCAGGTTGAGCAGCAGCACCACCCGCGCGCGGGACTTGGCGAGCGCTTGGCGGATACCGGGGATCAGCAGGTTGGGGAGGATCGAGGTGTAGAGCGAGCCGGGGCCGAGCAGGATCAGGTCCGCTTGGCCGAGCGCCGCCACGGCTTCCGGGAACGCCGGCGGCGCGCAGGGGTCGAGCTTCACCGCCGCCAGCTCCTCGCCCGCGAGCCCGATCGCCGACTCACCTTCGTAGACCGTGCCCGAGACGCCGCAGGCGCGCAGCCGCACGTCGGTCAGGGTCGCCGGGAAGATCTTGCCGCGCACCGAGAGGAGCGACTCGGCGGTGAGGATCGCCTGGTGGAAATCGCCGGTGATGCCGGTGAGCGCGGTCAGGAAGAGGTTGCCGAAGGAGTGGCCAAGCAGGCCGCCGCCGTTCGGGAAGCGGTACTGGAAGAGGCGGGTCAGCAGGTCCTCGTCGTTGGCGAGAGCGGCGATGCAGTTGCGGATGTCTCCCGGCGGCAGCACGCCGAGCTCGCGGCGCAGCCTGCCGGAGGAGCCGCCGTCGTCGGTGACGGTGACCACGCCGGTGAGCTGGCGCAGCCGCGGAGTGCCCACGTGGTGCTTGAGGCCGCGCAGCAGGACGGACAGGCCGGTGCCGCCGCCGATCGCCACCAGCGCCTGACCCGGAGCGCGCGCCGGCTCAGGCGAGGCCGAAGAGGGGGCGGAAGTCGCGGTTCTTGCGGAGCTCGGCGAAATCGGGATCGTGGAAGGCATGAATGCGATTCTTGGGATTGAGCTCGACCGCGCGGGCGAGCCCCTCGGCCGCCTCGTCCAGCCGGTCCTCGACCGCGTGGATCGACGCCGCCAGGTAGGCGAAGCGCTCGTCCTTCTGGTCCCGTCCGCCCTTGCGGCTGATCTCCAGGGCCTCCGCGAGGTTCCCCCGGTTCTTCTCGTAGAGCGCCTGGAGGTAGGGATCGGACTCGGGAGCTTGCTCGCCGCCGGCTTTCTGGCGGCTGGCCGTCAGGAACTGGCGGGCGCGGTCCTTGACCTCCGGGCGGTCGCTCAGCTCGACGGCGGCCTCGAAGCGCTCGATCGCCTGCTTCCAGTCCTTCCCTTGGAGGGCGGCGAGCCCCTGGGTCAGAGCGTCGAGTGCGGGATCGTCGGCGGCAATCGTCGTCGTCGGCGGCTTGATGCCCTTCGCGGGCGCGGCGGCCGTCGCCTCGTCGCGCTTGGGTGAATCGGATGGTGCTGGAGATTTGGGCTTGGCGGCCTTGGCCATGGCTCCCTTTCGCTAGCGCTTCTTCAGCTCGATCAGGATCTGCTTCGCGACCGACTTCAGGGTGTCGAACACTCCGATCCCCGTCGTCGCCACCGCTTCGAAGGTGGGCTCGCGTTTGTAGTTGAGCGTGCGGTACATCTCGTCCACCGGGACCAGGCTCGGCAGGTCCCGCTTGTTGAACTGCAGGGCATAGGGGACCGCCGCGAGGTCGAACCCGTGCTCTTTCAGGTTCTGTTCCAGGTTGCGGATCGACTCGATGTTGGCCTCCATCCGCTGGTCCTGGCTGTCGGCGACGAAGACGACGCCGTCCACCCCCTTGAGGATCAGCTTGCGGCTGGCGTCGTAGAACACCTGGCCGGGCACGGTGTAGAGATGGAAGCGGGTGGTGAACCCCCGGATGCTGCCGAGGTCGAGCGGCAGGAAGTCGAAGAAGAGGGTGCGGTCGGCCTCGGTGGCCAGAGAGATCATCTTGCCCTTCGACTCCGGGGCGGTCTTGTTGTAGATGTACTGCAGATTGGTCGTCTTCCCACACAGGCCGGGGCCGTAGTAGACGATCTTGCAGTTGATCTCTTTGCTGGCGTAGTTGATGAAAGTCATCGTCGTCGGTGCCTTTGCGTGATCGGGGCGCTCCGCGGAGTGCGCTCGGAGCCGCGCTCCGGGTGCCGGGCCGCCGGCCGGCTCCACTCTCCGCGATTACTCGCCGAAGAGCGCGTCGATGTCGTCGTCGGTGATCTCCGAAAAGGGGCTCGCGTGGGCCATTCCCTGCGCTCCTCTTTCACCCTTCTGCAGCATGACCTCGAAAACCTTCTCGAGGTCCACGCTGGCCCGCTTGACGCGCAGGCGCACGAGGCCGAGCGAGGACCGGTCGTCGAAGATGACCACCAGGATGGCGCGCTTGGCGACGATGGAGATATGGATGTGGTCCTGCTGGCCCTCATGGAACAGGACCGAGAACTCGCGCTCCCCGATCAGCTTCGCCAGACCGTCCGTCGCGGCCACGTTGCCGGCCGTCAGCGAGGCGAGCGAGGTGGTGTCGAACTGCTCGACCTCCCCGGCCGAGGCGATCTGCTGGCCGTTCTTGTCGATCAGGAAGACGGCCTTGGCATTGGCCTCCTGGCGCAGACGGCGCAGGGCCTCCTCAAGGTGCTTGAACTCCTCTTCGTACATCACGAAGTCTGCGCACATTAGCTAACCTTTCCGGACGGGGCGAAGATACAACATCGCGGGGCTGGCCGTCAAAGCTCTGATTTCACGTCAGTTGTCTCCGGCGACCGCGGCTGTCAGTGGAACAGCCGCCAGCCCTGGAGGATATCGGTCTCGGCGATGGCAAGCTGGGTGCCGGCGAGCTGGTGGCGGACCGGGATGGGCGAGCATCCCTCGCCACCGGAGCTCACGTCGACGAGGTGGAAGGCCTTGTCGCACTTGTTGCAGACCATCCACTCCCCTTCCTGGTGGAAGCCGCGCTTGTACTTGGCGCAGGTCTCGTCGGCGTCGAAGGCGACCTGGATCCGGCCCGCCTTGTCGCGGCCGACGAAGAAGTGCACTTCCTGGTTGCCGGAGTTCAGGAACTGGAAGAATTTGACCTCCTGCGGCTTGAGGTCCGCCACGTCGATCCGCACCTGTCCCTGGACGGGGCTCACCCGCTGGAACCCCGCTCGGTTGAGCCGGCCTTCCAGCGCCACCTCGGCCCCCCAGGCCGCCCCCAGGACGACAAGGACGATCAGGATGCCATGAACGGTCTTGAAACGACGCATCGTGCGGCTATTGTGTCCCAACCCCCCCGGGACGGCAAGTGCGGGGGGGCGGGGCGGCCTAGAACAGCGTGTAGATGAACGGCGCCGTCGCTTGGCTGGTGACGACCAGCAGGATGACCAGGCCGAGGATCAGCACCAGGGGAACGATCCAGTAGACCTTGTTCTGCTTGGCGAACTGGACGATCTCGCCGAGGAACGAGCCAATGTAGCGGGCTTTGCGCATGGTGGTGTCTTTCCTTCTCGCCTTAGGAGTCCGCATGGTCCGTCGATCGGAGGGCTTGTAGAGACGTTCCCAGCCCGTCCCCGACACCCTGTGCAGGCCACGGAGACGGC
>DASWQX010000334.1:0-3514 GCA_036403495.1 Thermoanaerobaculia bacterium | reverse complement strand
GGGTTGTCTCGCCGGGGTGGACGTGTCACCCTTGGCGGACGGCGCGTGGGATCGAGCCCGCACGGAACGAGGAGGCCTGGGAATGAGCAAGCCGTATCAGGCTCCACTCAATTGGTACACGGGTGGAGAGGCGGACAGCGACGTCAAGGAGACCGAGGAGTGGCTGACCGCCTTCGAGCAGGTCGTCGAGATCGAGGGACATGACCGGGCCTGCTTCCTGCTGAAGAAGCTGCTCGAGAAGGGTTACGAGAAGGACGTCGTCCTGCCGTTCACCGGCAACACCCCCTACATCAATACGATCCCTAAGAGCGAGGAGCCGGAGTACGGCGGCGACCGCGCGATCGAGCGGCGGATCAAGAGCATCGTGCGCTGGAACGCGATGGCGATGGTGGTGCGGGCGAACAAGAAGTTCTCCGGCCTCGGCGGCCACATCTCGTCCTTCGCTTCGGCGGCGACGCTCTACCAGGTCGGTTTCCACCACTTCTTCAAGGGGCGGGGGGAGAGCGGCTTCGACGGCGACATGGTCTCCTTCCAGGGCCACGCCTCGCCGGGCATCTATGCCAACGCCTTCCTCGAAGGGCGGATCTCGGTCGAGCAGATGGACCACTTCCGGCGTGAGCTGGAGTCGGGCGGCGGCCTCTCCTCCTACCCTCATCCCTGGCTGATGCCGGACTTCTGGGAGTTCCCCACGGTCTCGATGGGCCTGTCGCCGATCTCCGCCATCTATCAGGCCAAGTTCAACCGCTACCTGCGCGACCGCGGCCTGCGCGATCCGCAGAACCGGAAGATCTGGGCCTTCCTGGGCGACGGCGAGACGGATGAGCCGGAGACGCTGGGGGCCATCACGCTCGCCTCGCGCGAGAAGCTCGACAACCTGATCTTCGTCGTCAACTGCAACCTCCAGCGCCTCGACGGCCCGGTGCGCGGCAACGGCAAGATCATCCAGGAGCTGGAGACCGCCTTCCGCGGCGCCGGCTGGAACGTCATCAAGGTGATCTGGTCGAGCGACTGGGATCCGCTGATCGAGGCGGACAACACCGGCCGGCTGATCCAGCGGATGAACGAGACGCTCGACGGCGAGTACCAGAAATACGTCGTCGAGACCGGTGCCTATCTCCGGCAGAACTTCTTCGGCAAGTACCCCGAGCTCGTGGAGCTGGTGAAGAACATCCCGGACGAGGAGCTTCACTCCCTGCGGCGCGGCGGCCACGATCCGGCGAAGGTGTATGCCGCGTTCAAGGCCGCGGTCGAGCACGAGGGGTCGCCGACGGTGATCCTGGCGAAGACGGTCAAGGGCTACGGCCTCGGCGAGGCGGGCGAGGGGAAGAACGTCACCCACCAGCAGAAGAAGCTCACCGAGGACGAGCTGCGCATCTTCCGCGACCGCTTCGACATCCCGGTGCGCGACGAGGAGTTCGGCGAGATCCCGTTCTACCGGCCGCCCGAGAACAGCCCGGAGATCCAGTATCTCAAGGAGCGCCGGCGCGTCCTGGGCGGGCCGCTGCCGATGCGTCGGGTGCGCAAGGAGCCGCTGGCGATCCCCGAGGGGAAGGACGTCTGGGGGCGCTTCTTCGAGGGGATCGACCGCGACGTCTCGACCACCATGGTGTTCGTCCAGATTCTGACCCAGCTCCTCAAGGACAAGGAGATCGGCACCAAGATCGTGCCCATCGTGCCGGACGAGGCGCGCACGTTCGGCATGGAGTCGCTGTTCCGCCAGTTCGGCATCTACTCGCACGTGGGGCAGCTCTACGAGCCGGTCGACAAGTCGATGCTCCTCTATTACCGCGAGGCCACGGACGGGCAGATCCTCGAGGAGGGGATCACCGAGGCCGGCTCGATGGCGTCGTTCATCGCCGCCGGCACCTCGTACGCCACCCACGGCATCGACATGCTGCCGTTCTTCATCTTCTACTCGATGTTCGGCTTTCAGCGGGTGGGCGACCTGATCTGGGCCGCGGCCGACCAGCGCACCCGCGGCTTCCTGCTCGGCGCCACGGCGGGGCGCACGACGCTGAACGGCGAGGGGTTGCAGCACGAGGACGGCCATAGCCACGTGCTGGCGAGTGTCGTGCCCAACCTGGTCGCCTACGACCCCGCCTTCGCCTACGAGCTGGCGGCGATCCTCCGGGACGGCATGAAGCGGATGTACACGAACCGCGAGGACATCTTCTACTACATCACCCTCTACAACGAGAACTATCCGATGCCGCCGATGCCGGAGGGCGCGGAGGAGGGGATCCTCAGGGGGCTCTACAAGTTCCGTCCGGCGCCGCAGGGCGAGGCGAGCGACCGGCCGCGCGTGCACCTGTTCGGCAGCGGCTCGCTGATGCCGGAGGCGATGCGGGCGCAGCAGATCCTCGCCGAGCGGTTCGCCGTCGCCGTCGACCTGTGGAGCGCTCCCAGCTACAAGGAGCTGCGCCGCGACGCCCTGGAGGTGGAGCGCTGGAACCTGCTCCATCCCGAGCAGGAGCCGCGCAAGCCCTACGTGTCCACCCTGTTCGAGGGGGACGACGCGCCGATCATCGCCGTCTCCGACTACATGCGGCTGGTGCCGGACCAGATCGCTCCCTGGCTGCCGAACCAGCTCTACTCGCTCGGCACCGACGGCTTCGGCCGCAGCGACACCCGCGAGGCGCTCCGCCGCTTCTTCGAGGTGGACGCCGAATGCGTGGTGCTCGCCGCCCTCCACCAGCTCGTCCGCCGGGGAAAGATCGATCCGTCGGTCCTGCGCCGCGCCTTCGGGGAGCTGGGGGTCGATCCGGAGAAGCTGAATCCGTTCGTCAGCTAGGCGTCCGCGGCCTGCGACCTCATCCCCTATCCCCTTCTCCTGAAGGAGAAGAGGGACGACTGCGAGGCGGCCCCCGTTGGGCCCTCCCTCTCCTTCAGGAGAGGGACCGAGGGTGAGGTCGCAGGCCGCGGACCTCGCCGATTCTTCGAAGGAGGCCGCCGGTGAAGCTACGACAGCTCCTAATCCTCTCCTTCCTCTTGCCGGCTCTGGCGCTGGCCGAGCCGGCGGTCTACCGCGTGGACGCCGATCACAGCGGAGTGAACTTCAGCATCCGGCACTTCGTCACCAACGTCTCGGGGCGCTTCCGGGACTTCGACGGCGTGATCCGGTACGACCGGCAGAACCCGGCGGCGAGCAGCGTCGAGCTGACCGTGAAGGCGGCGTCGATCGACACCGCCAACAACGACCGGGACGAGGATCTGCGGTCGAAGAAGTTCTTCGACGTCCAGACCTTCCCGACGCTCACCTTCACCAGCACCAAAGTGGTCGCCAAGGACGACAGGAACCTGGAGGTCACCGGGACCCTGACGATGCACGGGGTGGCGCGGCAGGTCACGCTGCCGGTGACCGTGCTGGGCTCGATGCAGGCGCCGCGCGGCGAGAAGATGGGGTTCGAGACCAGCTTCAGCGTCGACCGCAAGGAGTTCGGGATCAGTTGGAACAACGTGCTCGATTCCGGCCCCATGCTCGGCGACGAGGTGAGGGTCCACATCGACATCGAGG
>DASWQX010000333.1:0-3829 GCA_036403495.1 Thermoanaerobaculia bacterium | reverse complement strand
CGACCGCGATCGGGATCGCCTTCTGCGCCTCGGCGCGGGAGAGCCCCTCCAGCCGGGCGCGGTAGGCAAGGTACTCGCTCACCCGCATCTCGGTGTAGAGGGCGACGTTCTCGGGGAGATAGCCGACCTGCCGGCGCGCCTCCCGCGGCGACTCGAAGAGATCCTTGCCGTCCACCGTCACCCGCCCGCCGGAGGGCGGCAGGAAGCCGGTGATCATGCGGATCGTGGTCGTCTTGCCGGCGCCGTTCGGCCCCAGCATCCCGAGGATCTCGCCTTCCCGCACCGAGAAGGAGATGCCGTCCACGGCGGTGAAGTCGCCATACCGGCGGCTCAGATTCTGCGCTTCGATCATTGGAGCCCTCCCAGAAAACATCGACCCGAGACACAAGTCGTAAGAGGATTTAGCAAAACGGATGCCGTGACGCCCAGCGGGCGATCCGGCGCAAAACCCGGCAAAAACAGGAGATCCGCGACGTTCCGGCGCCTCGCCGCAGCGCCGGAGTGCCACTTTGGCGCCGTGTCGATCCGGATGCTATCCTCTTTCGCATGGCAGACAAAGACAGAGCCTCGGGAATGAAGTCGGCCTACGAGCTGGCGCTGGAGAGAATGGAGAAGCAGGGCATCGAGCGCCCGCGCGGCGAGTCCTTCGGCGACGAGCTGCGGGAGAAGATCGCGGATACCCGGCGCAAGGCCGAAGCCAAGCTCGCCGAGTTGGAGATCCTCCACAAGAGCAGCCTGAAGTCCGTCTACGACCCCGCCAAGCGCCAGGAAGCCGAAGAGGAGTACCTCCGCGAGCGCCGCCGCATCGAGGAGGACCGCGATCAGAAGATTGAAGGGCTGCGGAAGGACTGAGCTGGTTTACATAAAACCATCAGCTCCTTCTCTTCTTGCTCCTGATCCGGTACAGACGCTCGGTGAAGCCCCCCTCGTTTTCGAACGCTTCGGCCTGAGCCACCAACTGGCGATCGAGCAGATAGCAGCACAGGTTCAGCAGAGACAGGGCCGCGTTGGCCACGAGGGTGGAAGAGCTCACGGACGGAGAAGGACCTCCACGGACCGACACGGACGAGGTTCCATCTTGTTCCTGCCCTCCCGTGCTCGTCCGTGTCCGTCCCTGTTCGTCCTCAACCCAAAGCCGAACGGCCTCCACCGTCGCGCAACGCCTCGCCTTGAAACGCACCAACGCCGGGTGATCCGGTGACAAGAGAGGCAGCCCCTTCTGCCGGAGGAAGTCTTCATAGTCGAGCCGCAGCTCCTCCAGGCTCGCCCGCGCCACGTTGGTCAGCTTGAGCTCAGTTTTCTTCGAGGTTCCCGAGGCCTGGCTCCCTTCGGCGATGTTCTGCACGCCACTGCGCGCCGCCTGCACCATCTGGTCGCGGGTCCGGCTCCGGTGATCGACGTAGCGCGCGCAGAAACGTACCGTGACGTCGTAGATCAGTTGTCCCACCTGGAAGCTCTTCAGCCTCCGGTACCCGCCATGTTTCGGGATCAGCGGCTCGTCGGTTCCCACAAGCCGTGACGATATCAGCTACAGCCGCTCTTTTTCGTCTCCCCGGCGGATTTCTCAGGCCTTCCCGCGCGCCTCGGCCTCCGCCAGCCAGCCGCGGCGGAGCTTCTCCGCCGGAACGCTCGACAGATACGGTTTGAGGTCGAGCACCGGCGTGCCGTCCAGCATGTCGACGCCGCGGACGGAGAGAATCCGGCCCTCGCGGCCCAGGAGCTCGACCACCGTGAGCGCCAGCGGATTCGGGCGGCGCGGCGAGCGGGTGGCGAAGACGCCGTGCGGCCGGTCATCCGCCGGCGGCAGGCCCACCCAGGTCCGCGGCAAAGCGCCGGCGCGGTCGAAGACCCAGAGCACGTAAAGGTGCGAGAAGCCCTCGATGTCCTGGAGCCCTTCCTCGAGCTCAGGGAAGATCTCGATCGTCCCTTCCTCGCGGTGCTCGGCTCCCAGACCCTTGGGGATCTCGCGCGTCGCCGTGTAGGGAGAATGAACCGTGCCGATCGGACGGAAGGTGAAGATGGAGGTCGAGGATTCCATGCTGAGCAGACTATCCCAAGCTCCAGCCTTCTGAGCGGAGAATATGGTTGTATAGTGAATTCAACGAACAATCTGAAAGGAGACAGAGATGCATCGATGGGTGATTCGTTTGCTCCTGGCGCAGGTCCTCCTCGCGAGCTTCGTCATGGCCGATCCAGGACGCATGGCCACACCGAGCCCGGCGGCCGGCCCCGTGTGCAGCGGCGTCTCTTCAACCCCGTGGGCAGATCCTCTGGAGGGTGCTGTGTTTCTCTCGCCGCCTCAGGGTTGCAGCTCCATCTGCTCGGCGGCCAATGGCAAAAGCTGCAGCCCGGCGGGAGCGATCAAGTCCTGCTTCGACGTCAATCAACCCGATGGTTGCGAAGCCTGCACCTGCACGGCAGGCCTGGTTTGGAGCTGCGACTTCTAGACGCTCCGGGCCTTCCGGGAAGGTGGGTGGTGTCCTGATCCCCCGCAGGACGCCACCCTTGCAAACCTAAGCGGCCGGACGTTCAGTGCGCCGAACGCAACGCCTGGAGCTGGTCGGCCACGACCTTGCGCAGGGAGAGGACCTCCGGCGTCGAGAGCGTCTCCGTCGCCGCCAGATACCGTTCGTAGAGGGCGATCGCCTCCTCCTTCCTGCCGGCTTCACGGTCCAGTTCGCCCAGATACCACCAGGCTCGCATCACCTTCGGATCTCGCGTCCCTCCGAGATCGGCGCCCAGCGATTCGAGCTCGCGCCGGGCGAGGTCCGACCGGCCGGACATCCGCTGGAGCACGGCGAGGTTCACCGTGTAAAGCCCCCGCTGATAGGGCGTGACGCGACGGCCGCGCTCGTACACCGCGATCGCGTCGTCCAGCTTCCCTTCGGACTGATACACCATTCCCAACGCTTCGAGCGCGTTGCTCAGATCGGGATACTGCGAGAGGACTATCTTCAGATGTTCCTCCGCCTCGGCGAGCCGTCCCTCCTTACGATCCACCGCCGCCAGCGCGACGTGCGCCGCCGTGATGCCCGGATTGAGCGCCAGCGCCCTCTCTAGCTCGCGCCGGGCTTCCCCGTACCGGCCCTCCCGGCGGTAGGCCTCGCCGAGCTGGGTGTGCGGAAAGGCGGTCTCCGGATTCGTTTGCACACCGCGCTCCCAGAGCGCGATCTCGTTCATCCAGGCGAGATTGTAGGACCGCGTCGCCGGGACCAGGAGAGCGGCGAGGCCGAGCCCCACGGCGGCGAACCCGGTCTCGCTCGCCACCGATCGCCCCGGCCGGAAGCGCGCCCAGCCGTCGATCACCGCCGAAATTACGAAAGCCAATAGGCCGAAAAGAGGCAGATAGAGATAGCGATCGTGAGCGATATCCTCGGGAATGAACGATCGGATGTCGAAGACCGGAATCAGCGGGAAGACGAACCAGGGGAGCGCCAGCCGGCAGACCCGATCGCGGCGGCAGACGAGGAAAGCTCCCCAGGCGACGAGAAGGCCCGCCGCCAGCGGCAGAAAGAAATTCGCGCCCGACAGGCTCGCTTCCGTGACCGGTTTGAACGGGTAGGTCGGTCCGAGCCCGAACGGGAGGAGCGCATGCCGGAGATAGAACAGCAGGAGCGAAGGCGCGCTGAAAATCACACCGTCCAGCCCGGGAGCGCCGGGCGGCATGATGTGCTGCACTCCCACCAGGCTGAAACGGATGGCGAGGTAGACGATCGCGGCCCCGATATAGGGAAGTGTGGCGAGCAGAGCCGCCCGGATCGCGCCGGGCCGCCGATCCTGCAGGATCATCTCCGTGACCAGGACGATCGCCGGAAAAACGATCGCGATC
>DASWQX010000332.1:0-2930 GCA_036403495.1 Thermoanaerobaculia bacterium | reverse complement strand
CGCCGGTCTCCTCGTGCTCCTCTTCTTCCGCGACCCCAAGCGCGGCTATGAAGGGGAGGCGGGGGTCGTGCTGGCTGCCGCCGACGGCCTGATCACCCGCGTCGAGACGATCGAGGACGCCGAGATCGGCCCCGGCCGCTTCCACCACATCGTCACCTTCCTCTCGGTGTTCGACATTCACGTCCAGCGGGTGCCGGCGGCGGGCGAGGTCGTCGCCTCCCGCTACAGCCGGGGGCGGAAGGTGGCCGCCTTCCGCGAGGACGCCGGGGAGGTCAACGAGAAGCACCTCTCGGTGATCCGCCGCCCCGACGGCGACCTGGTGGGGGTGCGGCAGATCGCCGGCCTGCTGGCGCGGCGGGTGGTCTGCTATCTGAAAGAGGGGGAGCGGGTCCACCGCGGGCAGGCGATGGGGTTGATCAAGTTCTCCTCCCGCGTCGACCTGCTGGTCCCCGAGAGCTACAGCGTGCTGGTCAAGAAGGGGGACCGCGTGAAGAACGGCGAGACCCCGATGGCCAGACCCGGAGACCGGAGTTGATCGGCGACCGCCATGGCCGCGAAGGCCGCGAGAACCGCGGCAGCCGCGATGACCGCGACGGCCGTGGCGTGGCCCGCGCGCGCCGCATCCGGCGCGGCGCCTACCTGCTGCCCAGCCTGTTCACTATGGGCAACATGGTGTTCGGCTTCTACGCGATCATCCGCGGGCTCGATCAGGACTTCAAGACGGCGCTGCTGCTCATCGTCCTCGCGGCGGCCCTCGACAGCGTCGACGGGCGGATCGCGCGTATGACCGGCACCGAGAGCGAGTTCGGCAAGGAGTACGACTCGCTGGCCGACGTCATCACCTTCGGCGCGGCGCCGGCGATGCTGGCCTACCTCTGGGGGATGCGCGACTTCAACAAGGACGCCTGGCTGATCTGCGTCTTCTTCATGGTCTGCACGGCGACCCGGCTCGCCCGCTTCAACGTCCAGACCCGGGTGGTGGACAGCCGCTACTTCGTCGGCCTGCCCTCCCCCTGGGCCGCGCTGACGATCTGCGCCCTGCTCTCGTTCTCGCTGCAGTACACCGGCGAGGTCCGCAGCGTCCTCCAGGCGGTCATGGGCGTGGCACTGCTGCTGGTCGGCTCCCTGATGGTCTCGACCTTCCGCTACAACAGCTTCAAGAAGCTCGATCTCCGCAAGCGCTGGAGCTACCGGGCGCTGGTGCCGATCCTGGTGATCCTGCTGGTCATCTGGTACCTGCCGGGCGCCATCCTGCTGACGATCACCCTGCTCTACACCCTGTCGGGGCCGGTGATGGCCGCGGTCTCGCGCCTGCGTTCGCCCCGCGGACCCCGCCCCGAGGACGCCGTCCCGCTCGAAGGAGCGCCGTGAACGCCATCGCTATCGTCCACCCCATGAACCTCCTCGGCAAGGAGCTGCGGGAGTCCTTGGACCGCCTCCCCGGCTTCAGCGGCGAGGTCCGCCTGCTGAGCGCCCGCGAAGACGAGGTCGGCACCCTGACAGAAGTCGCCGGCGCCGCCTCGCTGGTAGCGCGCTACGAGCCGGAGAAGCTGGCGGGGGTCTCCGTGGCCTTCCTCTGCGGCGCGATGGAGGACAACCGTCCGATCCTCGACGACCTTCCGGAGGGGACCACCGCGATCCTCCTCTCCTTCGACGCCACCGTCGACGACGGCCTGCCGATGGTGGCCGGGGTCAATACCGAGGCCGCGGGAGGCCACCGCGTGCTCCTCTCGCCCCATCCGGGCGTGGTGCTGCTCGCCAACGTCCTCCACGCCCTGCGCGAGCTCGACCTCCAGGAGGCGGTCGCGACGCTGATCCAGCCGGCCTCGATGCGCGACGACGCGGGCATCGAGGAGCTCTTCGAGCAGACGCGGCAGATCGTGGCGATGGCCGGCCGGACGGCGACCCCGGTCTTCGGCGCCCAGCTCGCCTTCAACCTGCTGCCGACGGCGCTCTCCCCAGATCCCGTCGCGGCGCAGCTCCACGCCGTGCTGGGCGGAGGGGCGCCGGCCGTGGCGTTGCAGATCCTCCAGGGCTCGGTCTTCCACTCGGTCTCGGCGAGCCTCTACGTGCGCCCCCGGGAGACCACCAGCGCGCCGGCGATCCGCAAGCTGCTGGCCGCCCACCCTCATCTCGAAGCCGCCGCCAAGCCCCGCTTGCTCGGGCCGGCCGACGCCGCCGCGAGCGACAAGATCCTCTACGGCAACGTCCGCAGGGACGAGGCCGGAGGCGGCTTCTGGCTCTGGGCGGCGATGGACAACCTCACCCGCGGCGGCGCCCTCAACGCGATCGAGATCGCGGAGGCGGTGGCGTGAGCCTTTGAACAGCCTCTGCGTCTTCTGCGGCTCGAACCCCGGCGCCTCCCCGACTTACGCCGAGGCCGCCGTCCGCCTCGGCGGCATCCTCGCCAGGCGGGGCATCCGGATCGTCTACGGCGCCGGCCGGGTGGGGCTGATGGGCGTGGTCGCCGATGCCGCGCTGGCCGCGGGAGGAGAGGTGATCGGCGTCATCCCCGAGGCGCTGGCAACGCTTGAGCTCGCCCACGACGGTCTGACCGACCTCCAGGTGGTGGGCTCCATGCACGAGCGCAAGGCCCGGATGTCCGAGCTCAGCGACGGCTTCCTGGCCCTCCCCGGCGGCATCGGCACGCTGGAGGAGTGGTTCGAGGTGTGGACCTGGAGCCAGCTCGGCTTCCACCCCAAGCCCTGCGGCCTGCTCAACGTCGCCGGCTACTACGACCACCTCCTCGCCTTCCTCGACCACGTGACCGCCGAGCGCTTCCTCAATGAGGCCCACCGCGCCATGGCGATCGTCGGCGACGACCCCGGCCTCCTGCTCGACCGCCTCGCCGCCTGGCAGCCCCCCCGCGCCCGCAAGTGGATCGAGGCGGAAGAGCGCTGACAGACCGCTTGACTTCGGGGCGGCATCCG
>DASWQX010000331.1:0-5342 GCA_036403495.1 Thermoanaerobaculia bacterium | reverse complement strand
GTTCGTGATCCAGGCCGGGAACCGGGCCGAGCGCCGGGCGATCGGACTCGCCGACGGAACGGGCGATGAGGCGATGGTCACCTCCGGCCTGGCCGCGGGCGAGCGGGTGGTGATCGAAGGGCCGGCGGACCTCCAGGACGGAGCCACGGTCGCCGTCCGCGACGTGGAACCGAAACGATAGAACCGAGACGATTGAACGAGGAGACAAGTGAGATGGCGTATGACGGCAATGTCGTGCGGGTGCAGGACGTTCGCAAGGAGTACCGCCGCGGCAGCGAGCGGATCGACGTCCTGCAGGGCATCAACCTCGAGATCCCGCCGGGGGACTTCCTCGCCCTGATGGGCCCTTCCGGCTCCGGCAAGACGACGCTGCTCAACCTGATCGGCGGGCTCGACCGTCCGACCTCGGGAGCGATCGAGGTCGCGGGCGAGCCGATCAGCCGGCTCTCCGACGGCCAGCTCGCCAAGTGGCGGGCGCGCCATATCGGCTTCGTCTTCCAGTTCTACAACCTGCTGCCGGTGCTCTCCGCCGAGAAGAACGTCGAGCTGCCGCTGCTGCTCACCTCGCTCTCGGCGTCGGAGCGGCGCCAGCACGCCGCCACCGCGCTCGGCGTGGTGGGGCTCGCCGACCGCTCCCGCCATTTCCCGCGTCAGCTCTCCGGCGGCCAGGAGCAGCGGGTGGGCATCGCGCGGGCGATCGTCACCGATCCCACCCTGCTGCTCTGCGACGAGCCGACCGGCGACCTCGACCGCAAGAGCGGGGACGAGATCCTCGACCTCCTCCAGGCGCTCAACCGCGAGCACGGCAAGACCATCATCATGGTCACCCACGACCCGCACGCCGCGGCGCGCGCCCGCCGCACCCTCTATCTGGACAAGGGGAACCTCGTCCCGGAGCTAGCGGCATGAAATACCTCTACCTGGTCTGGAAGAACCTCTGGCGCCGCAAGCTGCGCACCCTGCTGACGATCCTCTCGACGGTCGTCGCCTTCGTGCTCTTCGGCCTGCTGGCGGCGGTGCGGATGGGCTTTCGGGCGGGCGTCGACGTCAGCGGCGCCGACCGCATGATGGTCACCCACAAGATCTCGATCATCATGCCGCTGCCCGTCTCCTATCAGGATCCGATCCGCAACGTCCCCGGCGTGCAGGAAGTGACCCACGCCAACTGGTTCGGCGGCATCTACAAGGAGCCGAAGAACTTCTTCCCGCAGATGGCGGTGGACGTGACGAACTTCCTCGACCTCTACCCCGAGTACGTCCTGCCGGCGGAGCAGAAGAAGGCCTGGCAGGCGGACCGCACCGCCGCCATCGTCGGGCGGGCGACGGCCGACCGGTTCGGCTTCAAGGCCGGCGACCACGTCACCCTGGAGGCGCCCTGGCTGCGCAAGGACGGCGGGCGCAACTGGGAATTCAACGTGGTCGGCATCTATGACGGGACGAAGAAGGGGACCGACACCTCGGGGATGTACTTCAACTACGACTACATGAAGGAATCGATCGCCAGCAGCTCGATCGCCAACCAGGTCGGCTGGTACATCATCCGCATCGCCGACCCCGCCCGCTCCCCGGAGGTGGCGAAGCGGATCGACGCCCAGTTCGCCAACTCGCCGGCCGAGACCAAGACCCAGACGGAGAAGGAGATGGCCCAGGGGTTCGCCAACCAGGTGGGCAACATCGGCGCCCTCGTCACCTGGATCGTGGCGGCCGTCTTCGTCACGCTGCTGCTGGTGGTCGCCAACACCATGGCGCTGTCGATCCGTGAGCGGGTAGGGGAGCTTGCGGTGCTCAAGACCCTGGGCTTCACCCACGTCCAGGTGATGATGCTGGTGCTCGTCGAGTCGTGCGCCGTGGCTCTGCTCGGCGCGGCCCTGGGGCTGGGAGCCGCCCTCGCCGTGGTGCCGGGGATCGGCAGGGCGCTGCAACAGTTCGTCCCCGTCTTCTTCGTGCCGCCGCGGGACATCGCGATGGGTTTCGCGATCGCCCTGCTGCTCGGACTGGCGGCCGGGCTGCCGCCCGCTTTGCAGGCGATGCGGCTGCGCATCGTCGACGCGCTCCGGAGGGTATGACGATGAGAGGTCTCTCCCAACTGATGGCCCTGATCGGGGTCAACCTGCGCACCCTCGGCCAGCGCCGCGGCTCCGCCCTGTCGACGGTCGTGGGGGTGGCCTGCGTGGTGGCCGTGTTCGTGACCGTGCTGTCGATCGGCGAGGGGTTCCGCGCCACCATGGCCGCCACGGGACGACCCGATTCCGCGCTGGTGCTGCGCGGCGGCAGCGACTCCGAGATGATGAGCGGCCTGCCGGTCGACGTGACGCGGATCATCGCCGACGCCCCCGGAGTGGCCCGCACGGCGGCGGGGCCGCAGTCCTCGGCCGAGCTGTTCGTGGTGGTCGACCTGCCCAAGCGCTCGACCGGGACGGATGCCAACGTCCCCTTGCGCGGCGTGCAGCCGGCCGCCTTCGTGGTGCGCAAGAGCTTCAGGATCCTTACCGGCCGCCAGTTCGAGCCGGGGCGGAACGAGATCATCGTGGGGCGCGGCGCGGCGGCGCAGTTCGCGGGGCTCGACCTCGGCCGCACCCTCCGCTGGGGCGAGAACCAGTGGACCGTGGTGGGCACCTTCAGCGACGGCGGCAGCCTCTCCGAGTCGGAGATCTGGTGCGACGCCCGCGTCCTGCAGCCGGCCTACCGGCGCGGCAACACCTTCCAGTCGGTGCATGCCCTGCTGCAATCCCCGGCGGCCTTCACGGCCTTCAAGGACGCCCTCACCGCCGATCCGCGGCTGGACGTCAAGGTGGTCCGCGAGAGCGAGTACTACGCCGACCAGTCCCAGGCCCTGACCCTGCTGGTCCGCAGCCTCGGCGGCTTCATCACCGTGCTGATGGCCCTCGGCGCCATCTTCGGCGCGCTCAACACGATGTACAACGCGGTGGCGGCGCGCACCCGCGAGATCGCCACCCTGCGGGCGCTCGGCTTCGGGCGCGGTCCGGTGGTCTTCTCGATCCTCGGCGAATCGCTGGTGATCTCCCTGCTCGGCGCCGTGATCGGCGGCGCCGTGGCGTACTTCGGCTTCAACGGCTTCCAGACCTCGACCCTCAACTGGCAGAGCTTCAGCCAGGTCGCCTTCGCCTTCAAGGTGACTCCCCCACTGCTGGTGGCGGGGAGCGTGATCGCGCTGGCCATCGGCCTGGTCGGCGGCCTGCTGCCGGCCGTCCGCGCGGCCCGCCTGCCGGTGGCGACGGCGCTGCGGGAGCTGTAGGAGCTACGAGGCTCGTTCCAATGGGTGTTGCGCACCTGCTTGTATAGACTCGGCGCCCTCTGCTCCGGGAGAAAGGAAAATCATGCCAAGAGCTCGCTTCCTGCAGTTGGTCTGCCTCCTTGCGATTTTCGCCGTCGCCGCGTATGCGCCGGTCGCTTCGGCCTGCGGCATTCAGTGCATCCTGGAGGACGGGGGCACGACCCCCACCACCGGTGGGATCGGCACCGACTGCACCTCGGCCACCAATTCTCTGAAGTCGCAGTTGCAGACCTACGCGAGGGCGCATTGCCCCGCGAGCGTACCAACCTGCCAGGTCAACGTCACCATCACGATTGCCTGCCATCTGGACAGCGGAGGCATTTCGGTCTCGGGCTACGAGACCTATGGCTGTCAGGAAAATACCTGCTTGTGACCCGCGGCCGGTGAACGGGGAGGGAGCCGCCTCCCCGTCACCCCGTAGCGCCCTTTCCTTGCACCGCCACGGAGCCGGGGGATAGAATCCGAGCCGGTGCGCCGCATTTCCGGAGCGCCCGTGACGTCGAGGGGAGATTTGGGGATGTCTCAGCAAACGAAGGATGTGGTCGAAGAAACCGCGGTCGCCGTGGCGGCGCCGGGCCCGGCGAAGCTCTCTCTCGACGGGAAGGAATACGAATTGCCGGTCGTCGTCGGCTCCGAAGGCGAAGTCGGCGTCGATATCCAGCAGCTCCGCGCCCATTCCGGCGCGATCACGCTCGACCCCGGCTACGGGAACACCGGCGCCTGCGAGAGCGCGATCACCTTCATCGACGGCGAGGTGGGCATCCTTCGCTACCGCGGCTATCCGATCGAGGAGATCGCCGGCAACGCCCGCTTCACCGAGATCTGCTACCTGCTGATCTACGGCAACCTGCCCAGCCAGGCGGAGCTCAAGACCTTCGAGGACCGGCTGACCTACCACACCCTCCTCCACGAGGACATGAAGAAGTTCTTCGAGGGTTTCCCGTCGAGCGCACATCCGATGGCCATGCTATCGTCGATGGTCACATCGCTCTCTGCCTACTACCCGGACGGCAAGACGGTCGATCTCGATCTGAACATCGCGCGGCTGCTGGCCAAGGGGCCGACTATCGCGGCGTACTCCTACAAGAAGAGCATCGGGCAGCCCTTCATGTACCCGCGCAACGACCTCTCCTACTGCTCGCGCTTCCTCGACACGATGTTCGCCGTGCCGGCCGAGCCCTACAACGTGCGGCCGGTGCTCGACCGGGCGCTCAACCTGCTGCTGATCCTGCACGCCGACCACGAGCAGAACTGCAGCACCTCCACCGTGCGCATGGTGGGGAGCAGCCAGGCCAACCTCTTCGCCTCGATCTCGGCCGGCATCTGCGCCCTCTGGGGCCCGCTGCACGGCGGCGCCAACCAGGCGGTGATCGAGATGCTCGAGGGGATCCGCGACGACGGCGGCGACTACAAGAAGTACGTCGACATGGCCAAGGACAAGGCTTCGGGCTTCCGGCTGATGGGCTTCGGCCACCGGGTCTACAAGAACTTCGATCCGCGGGCCCGTATCCTCAAGCGGATGGCCGACGACGTGCTCGCCGAGCTCGGCGTGAAGGACCCGCTGCTCGACATCGCCAAGTCGCTGGAGGAGGTCGCCCTGCACGACGACTTCTTCGTCTCCCGCAAGCTCTACCCGAACGTCGACTTCTACAGCGGCATCATCTACCGGGCGATGGGCATCCCCACCAACATGTTCACGGTGATGTTCGCCCTCGGCCGCATGCCCGGCTGGATCGCGCACTGGAAGGAGATGCTGGACGACCCTAAAACCCGCATCAACCGCCCGCGCCAGATCTACACCGGCGCCACCCAGCGCCCGTACGTGCCGCTCGACCAGCGGTAGCCCCGTCCCAATGGGGATCTCCCTCCTGGGACCGCCGGCGGTCCCAGGAGGGTGCCTCGTGCTTCCAGGTTTCCCGGGCCCTCCGTTTCTTGCCGACACCTCCCCGTTGACAAACAGGACCGCAGCGGTCCAGAATAGATTTCGTCTATTGAGACAATTTCTCAATACGCTGCGCGGGGAAGAAAGAAGATGGCGAACGTACGG
>DASWQX010000330.1:0-14975 GCA_036403495.1 Thermoanaerobaculia bacterium | reverse complement strand
GATATTGAGACGATATCTCAATAAACTGGAGTAGTTACGACAATGGCGAACACTCGGGAAAAGGAGCAGTTCCTGCGGTTCCTGCGGAGCCGGAGCCAGCGCGTGACCGGCGAGCGGCTGGCGCTGTTCGACGAGATCTTCTCACAGCACGGCCACATCGACGCCGAGGAGCTGCTGGGGGCCATGAAGGCCCGGGGGCTCAAGATCTCGCGCGCCACGGTCTACCGCAACCTCGACCTGCTGGTGGAGAGCGGCTTTGCCCGCCGGCAGCAACTGGGGAGCCGCGGTTTTCTCTACGAGCACGTCCATTCGGGGCAGCAGCACGACCACCTGGTGTGTACCGGCTGCGGGCGGGTGGTCGAGTTCGTCAGCCCCGGGATTGCTGCGCTGCAGGCGGAGATCTGCCGGGCGCACGGCTTCGTGCCGACCCGGCACGCGCTGCAGATCGCGGGGCTCTGCAACGCCTGCTCGCAGGTGGCCGCGCGGAGCGGCCAGGCCGCCTCAGCGTCTCCGCAGAGCCAGGGGAGGCCGGTCCATGTTTGAGGCGCTGATCGTCACGCTGCGCGAGGGGGTGGAGGCGGTCCTGGTGGTGGGGATCATCGTCGCCTTTCTGCGCCGGGAGGGGTATGAGAGGTATCTGGGGGCCGTCTGGACGGGAATCGCCGCGGCGGTGGCGGCGAGCCTCGGAGGCGCGTTCGTGCTCTACCGCTGGGCGGTCAACGAGGAGATCTTCGAGGGGCTCCTCTACCTCGGTTCGGCGGTGATCGTCGGCTCGATGATGATCTGGATGTGGCGCCACTCCCACGCGCTGTCCGGGGAGATGAAGGGATCGCTCTCCCGCATCCTCGCCCGCGAGCGGGCGGGGTCGGTGGCCGCCGGGCTCTTCCTCTTCACCTTCCTGATGGTCTTCCGCGAGGGGATCGAGACGGTGCTCTTCCTCTCCGCGGTCTCGCTGACCACCAGCGGCCTGATGGCGGTGCTCGGGGTGCTCGTCGGCCTCGCCGTGGCGGTCGCCTTCGGCGTCTTCTTCGTGCGCGGCAGCCTGCGGATCGACCTCGGGCGCTTCTTCAAGATCACCGGCATCGCGCTGGCCATCTTCGTCGTCCAGCTCCTGCTCAACGGGTACCACGAGCTGTCGGAAGCCGGCTGGGCGCCGGCCAACGAGACCACCATGGCGACCCTCGGGCCGCTGGTCAAGAACGAGTTCTTCTTCGTGGCCGCGGTGCTGGCGCTGCCGCTGCTGATGCTGCTGGTGCCGGGGCGGAAGTCCGGGGACGCGCCAACCAACGGCGCGGCGGCGCGCCTCGAGCGGGCGGGGAGCCGCCGGCAGTCGCGTTCCCGGGTGCTCGGGGCGACGCTCGGCTTGGTCATCCTCGCCGCGCTCGGTCTTGGTTTCGTCTACTCCAGGCCGCCGGCCGCGCTGTCGTCGTCGACCGCGGTAACCCCCGGGGCGGACGGCCAGGTGCGCATCCCGCTCGCGACCTTCCACGGCACCGCCCTCCAGCGTTTTCAGGCGACGGTCGGGGGGCAGACGGTGCGCTTCATCGCGATCCCCATCGAGCCGCTCGCGAAGGGGGGGCGGATCGCCACCGCCTTCGACGCCTGCCTGCTCTGCGGGCCGCGCGGCTACTACCAGGACGGCCCCAACATCACCTGCCTGCACTGCGGCTCGGTGATCTATCCGCCGAGCATCGGCCAGGCCGGCGGCTGCAATCCGGTGCCTCTCCCCTCCCAGGTCGAAGGGGGGAACCTCGTCCTCGCCGCGTCCGACCTCGCAGCCGGAAGGCATCTCTTCACCTCCGGACCGGGCACCCACGCCGGGCACGCCGGCTGAAGCCGGGAATCCACCTATGTACGCGCGCCTGCTCATCGAGTCGCTCCGCCGGGGCACCCGGCGCAAGCTGCTGGCGGTGAGCGCCGTGGCCCTCGGCACGCTGGGGGCCGTGGCTCTCGGCGAGGTGGTGCTGGCCTCGGGAGACCGGCTGGCCGCCGAGATGGGCTCCTACGGCGCGAACCTGGTGATGACCCCGGCGCGCGAGGGGGGGACCCTGGCGGTCGACGACCTCGCCCGCGTGCGGCGGATCTTCTGGAAGAACAATATCGTGGCGGTGGCGCCGACCCTCGACCTGCGGGTGCGGATGGCGGCCGGCGCGGACGGGCGCCAGCCGGTGGTGGCGCCGCTCGTCGGCACCTGGTTCGATCACCCTCTCGATCCGGGGTTCCGTACCGGCCTGCCGCGGACCCGGCCGACGCTTGCAGTTGCCGGACGCTGGCCGCGGGACGCCGCGGTTGGAGAGGAGCCGGAGGTGGCGCTCGGCCGTCGGCTCGCGGCGAATCTGGGCCTGCGGCCGGGGAGCGAGCTTCAAGCCGGCCTGGGCGACCGCAGCCAGGGCTTCCGGGTGGTAGGGATCGTCGCCAGCGGCGGCGAGGAGGACGATCAGGCCTTCGCGCCGCTCGCGGCGGTCGAGAGCCTCTCGGGTCTCCCGGGCCGTTTCACCCGCGCCGAGATCTTCGCCCTGACCGTGCCCGAGCTCCGCAACACGCATCCCGACCCGCGGCGCGACCCCAAGGCGTACGAGTCCTGGTACTGCACCGCCTACCCCTCTTCCATCGCCCTGCAACTCGGCGAGGTCCTGCCGGATGCGCGGGCGACGGTCGATTACGGCGTCACCCAGGCCACGGCGGACGTGCTGGGGCGGCTGCGCTGGGTGCTGACCGCGCTGGCGGCGGTGGCCCTGGCGGGCGCCGCCGTGGGAGTGACTGCGGCGATGACCGCCACCGTCATCGAGCGGCGGCTGGAGGCCGGGCTGCTGGTGGCGATCGGGGCGCCGCGCAGCCGCGTGGTGCTCTTCTTCCTCAGCGAGGCGGCCCTGCTCGGCCTCTTCGGCGGAGTCGTGGGCGGCGGTCTCGGGCTGGTCGCCGGCCGGCTCCTGGGGAGCGGCGCGCTCGGCGTGACCGTCCCCTGGATGCCGATCCTGCTGCCGTTCGCCGCCCTGCTCGGCCTCGCGGTGGCGGTCGTCGCCAGCGCCGCGCCGGTGGCCCGCGCCCTCGAACGCTACCCGGCGGATATCCTGAAAAGGGCGACCGCCTGATGCTCGTCCGCCTGGTGCTCGCCAGCCTGCGCAGGAGGTTCCGGCAGCTCGGGTTGATCCTCGCCGCGGTGACGGTGGCGGCGGCGACAGTCGCCACCCTGGCCGGCTTCTCCAGCCGCGCCGAGCACCGCCTGGGGGAGAGCCTGGCGGCCTTCGGTCCCAACCTCACCGTACGCCCGCAGGTGGGCGGACCGGCGCTGCTGCCGGCGAGCGCCGTCGCGCGCCTGCGGGCGGTCCCCGGGGTCCGTTCCGCGGCGCTCGCCGCGGGAAGCGACCGCGTCGAGGTGCGCGCCGATCCCGACCGGCTGGAGGGGGTGGCGCGGGCGATCGAGGCGCGGATCGAAGGGGTCGAGGCGGTGCCGCTGCGGCGGGTCAGCCAGTCCGACGCCCGCCTCACCCGGCGCCTGACGCTGGTCCTGGTGGCGGTGAGCGCCGTCTCCTTCCTGCTGGCGCTCCTGTCGGTGGGGGCCGCCACCACCGCTCTCGTCGGCGAGCGGCGGACCGAGATCGGCCTCCTGCTCGCCCTCGGCTTCACCGGCCGCCGGGTGGGAGGGTTCCTCGCCGCCGAGCTGCTGGCGGCGGCGGTGCTGGCCGGCGCGGTGGGGGAGATCCTCGGCGAGTTGGCGGCCGGCGGCCTCGCGCGCCGCGTGCTGGGAGCGGGAGGAGGGGGCGCGATGACGTGGGGGGGCTTCGCCGCCGCCGCGCTGGTGGCGGTTCTGGTCGTGGGGTCGTCGATGGCGGTGGCGCTGCGGCGGGTCGAGCGGCTCGACGCGGCCCGGGTCCTGCGGGGCGACTAGGCGGGACGAAGAGAAATCCTGATGCCCACCCTGGTCGAAGCCGAGGCGCTGAGCCGCCGATTCGGACCCCTGAGCGCCCTCGATTCGCTGACGCTGACGATCGACGAGGGGGAGTGGGTGGCGGTGACCGGTCCGTCCGGCTCCGGCAAGACCACCCTGCTCAACATCCTCTCCGGCCTCGACCGTCCGACCTCGGGGCGGGTGCGGGTCGGCGGTGTCGATGTCGCCGGCCTCTCCAGCCGCGACCTGGCGGGATACCGGCAGAAGACGGTCGGCCTGATCTTCCAGCAGTTCCACCTGATCCCCTACCTCACCGCGCTGGAGAACGTCATGCTCGCCCAGTACGTGCACAGCATGACTGACCGCGGTGAGGCCGAGGAGGCGCTGCGCCGGGTGGGGTTGGGCGAGCGGCTGAGCCATCTGCCGAGCCAGCTCTCGGGGGGCGAGCAGCAGCGGGTCTGCATCGCCCGGGCGCTGATCAACCAGCCGCCGCTGATCCTCGCCGACGAGCCGACGGGGAACCTCGACGCGGTCAACGAGGCGATCGTGATGTCGCTGCTGGCCGACCTCCACCAGCGCGGGCACACCCTGATCCTGGTCACCCACGATCCCACCATCGCCTCCCGCGCCAACCGCGAGATCCGTCTCGAGCACGGCCGCCTCGCCCAGGCGGAGCAGCCGGGCGGCGTCGAGCTCCAGACGGTGCTCGCGGAGCTCTGGCACCTGATCGTCGAGGACCGGGCCGGCATCTCGATCACCCGCCGGGGCGTGGCGGAGCTGATGGCCGACGGCCTTCTCGCCTTCGCGGACGGCAGGATCGCGTTCACCGACAGCGGTCACGCCCAGGCCCGGGCGGCCGTCCGGAGGGCGCGGCTCGCCGAGGTGCTGGTGGCGCGCACTCTCGACCGCGGGCCCGCCGGGGAGTGTGGCCGGGAGGCGCCGGTCGCCGCCGGATTCGAGGATCAGGTCTGCGCCTTCCTCGACCACCCGGCGGCCTGCCCGCACGGGCGGCCGATCCCGCGCGGCGCGGATTGCCCGGATCGGGAGGGCACGCCATGAGTTTCCTCCTGGCCGTCCTTTTCTTCCTTGCGCCGGGCGTCCACTCTCGGCCGGAGGTCGTCGAGCGCCGCGTGGGCCTGATGGGCACCGAGCTCGACATCCGCGTGGAAGCCGGCACCCGCGCCGCCGCGCTGGGCGCGAGCGAAGGGGCGGTGCGGGCCCTGGAAGCGGCCGAAAAGCGGCTTTCGACCTGGCGGGACGACAGCGAGCTCACACGCTTCAACGCCTCGCCGGTGGGAGCTCTCATTCAGCTTTCGCCGCGGCTGGCGGCGGAGCTGGGGATCGTCCGCCACTGGTGGCGGGAGACAGGAGGCGCCTTCGATCCAGGGATCGGCGCGCTGGTCGCCGCCTGGGGGCTGCGCGCCGGCGGACGGGTGCCGAGCGTGGAGGAGCGCGAGCGGGCGCGTGACGGCGGGGGTCTCGCGGCGCTGGAGCTCGCCGCGGACGGCCGGGCGTCGCGGCTGCGTTCCGGCATGCGCATCGAGGAGGGGGGCTGGGGCAAGGGCGCCGGGCTCGACGACGCCATCGCGGCGCTGCGGGCCGACGGCAGGGTGACAGCCGCGCTGCTGAACCTGGGCGGGCAGGTCGCCGTCTACGGCGGAGAGGGTTGGACCGTGCCCATCGCCGATCCGCGCGACCGGCAGCGGGCTGTCGTCGCGCTCACCCTTTCCTCCGGATCGATCGCCACCTCGGGGAACAGCGAGCACGGTTTCGAGCGCGACGGCGTCCGCTATGGCCATCTCCTCGATCCCCGGACCGGCGCGCCGGCGCGCGACTTCGGCAGCCTCACCGTCCGGGCGCCCACGGCGCTCGCCGCCGACTGTCTCTCGAAGCTGTACGTCCTCGGCCCGGAGGGCGCGCTCGCCTGGGCCCGGGCGCATCCGGGCGTCGAGGTGCTGGCGCTGCGGACGGACGGCGGCCGTCTGCGCGCCCTGGCGAGCCCGGGGTTGCGGGGAAGCCTGAAACCGGTGAGCCCGGAGGTGGAGATCGAATTCGGAAGCTGAAGGAGTGAAGACCGAGGGGTGGAGGGCCGAACGGCGCCAACCATTGCAGCCCGCCCCCCTCACAGACCCGCGTGGCGCTTCAACGCCGCGCAGACCCGAGGAGACTATACATGTCTTTCCAGAGAGGGATCTCGTTCCTGGCGGCCGCGCTTTTGGTGCTCGCCCTGCTGCTCGCCCTGGCCCCCGCCGCCCTCGCGCAGGGCGCTTCGACCGACGACCGCGTGCGCCAGCTCGAGCGCGAGGTCGAGCAGCTCAAGGCGGAGGTCGCGGCGATGAAAGGGGCTCCGAAGGAGCAGGGCGCGGACCGCGTCGCGGAGCTCGAACGGAAGCTGGAGGTGCTGGCGTCCGAGATCGAGACCCTGAAGCTCGGCGAGGCCGCGGCCACCGCCGACCGTTCGACCAACGGCATGGGGCCGGCGGCGTCCAAGGTCTACCGCAGCGGCAACGGCCTGGCGGTGGGGGGCTACGGCGAGGTGGTGTACCGGAACTACGACGGCCGGCTCCAGGACGGCAGCCGCTCGGACGCCGCCGACGAGCTGGATCTCCAGCGCGCGGTCCTCTACTTCGGGTACAAGTTCAACGACCGTTTCCTCTTCAACTCCGAGGTGGAGTTCGAGCACGCGGTCACCGCGTCGGACAAGGACGGCGAGACCGAGGTCGAGTTCGCCTACGGCGACTATCTGTGGAAGCCGCAGGCCAACGTCCGGGCCGGACTGCTGCTGATGCCGGTGGGTCTGCTCAACGAGTATCACGAGCCCACCGTCCTGCTCGGCGTGCGGCGGAACGGCGTCGAGACCGCGATCATCCCCACGACCTGGCGCGAGATCGGCTTCGGCCTCTACGGCGAGGCGGGGCCCTGGCGATATCGCACCTACCTGACCAACGGCCTGGACGCCTCCCGCTTCGCGGCCGACGGCCTCGGCGAAGGGAGCGGCGAGGGCTCGCACGCCAAGGCCGAGGACTTCGCCTGGGTCGGGAGATTGGACTACACCGGCCTGCCCGGGCTGCTGGCCGGCGGCTCGGCCTTCACCGGCGATTCGGGCCAGGGATTGCTCGACGACCGCGGCCAGCGGATCGGCGGCCGGGTGACGCTCTATGAAGGCCACGTCGACTGGCGCTGGCGGGGCCTCCAGGTCCGCGCGCTCGGCGTCCGCAGCAGCGTCGGCGACACCGCGGCGATCAACCGCGCCCTCGGCCTCGAGGGCATGGAGGGGATCGGGAAAGCCCAGAGTGGAGCGTACGGGGAGATCGGCTACGACCTGCTCAGTCTCCGTCCGGGGAGCCGGCAGCGCTTGATCCCCTTCGCGCGCTACGAGCGCTACGATACCCAGAGCGAGGTCGCGGCGGGCTTCAAGCGCAACCCCGCCAACGACGTCCATACCCTCACCCTGGGATTCAACTACTATCCGATCGACCAGCTCGTGCTGAAGGCCAACATCCTGCGCGTCCGCAACCAGGCCCGGACCGGCCAGAACGAGTTTCAGATCGGGTTGGGGTACGTGTTTTGATCTCCCCGCGACGGCCGGCCCTGATGTCGATCCTTCTCGTGAGCCTGGCGGCGGCGGCCGCCGGGCCGGCCGTCGCGAAGGTCTTCCTCTCGGTCGACGAGGCGCTCCATCTCGCCTTCAAGGGGTGCTCCGTCGAGCGGCGGACGGTCTTCCTGACGCCCGAGCAGAGGGCCCGCATCCAGAAGCTGGCGGGGGGCGAGGTCAGGAGCGCCCTCATCAATCCCTACCGCGCGACCTGCGACGGCAAGGACGGCGGCACGGCCTACTTCGACTCTCACGTCGTGCGGACCCTGCCCGAGACGCTGATGGTGGTGGTCGATCCGCAGGGCAGGGTCGCGCGGGTCGAGGTGCTGGCCTTCGCCGAGCCCGAGGACTACCTGCCGCCGGGGAAGTGGTACGGCCAGTTCCTCGGTCAGGCGTTGAGCGATGACCTGGCCCTGGGGCATCACGTCCGCGGCGTCACCGGCGCCTCGCTGACCGCGCGGGCGACGACCGACGCCGTCCGCCGCGTCCTCGCCATCCACCAGGAGCTCCGGAGCCAGGAGCTCCGCGGGGCGGCGAAGCCGTGAGCCGGTTCGAGGCGTGGATGCTCCACGTCTCCAGCCTCCTGGTCGGGGGGACGGGGCTGGTCTATGCCTGGATGATCTATCTGGTCAAGCCGACCGATCCCTACTCGGTGGTCAACCACCCGCTCCAGCCCCAGACCCAGCACCTCCACATCCTGTTCGCGCCGCTGCTGGTCTTCGCCACCGGCCTCGTCTGGCGGCGGCACGTCTGGTCGCAATGGCAGCGGGGGATCGCGCAGGGGCGCTGGAGCGGCCTCTCGCAGGTGTTCCTGCTGGTGCCGATGATCGCCTCCGGCTATCTGCTCCAGACCGCGGTGGACGGCGGCTGGCGCAAGACCTGGGTTGGCATCCACCTCGCCGCGTCCGGCCTCTGGCTGCTCGGCTATCTGGTCCACCAGATCACCCACCAGATGCGCTATCGGCGCGTGATGTCCGACCAGCGGTAATCGACCACCAGCGGCGCCCCCTCCCCCGAGCCCAGGAACCAGAGCAGCGACGGGCGGGGGCGGAGGTTGCCGATCCGGACCTGCCCGGCGCGGGGCCCGAGGATCAGCATGGAGGTGGCGAGCCCCTGGGCGTCCAGGGCCAGCTCGGAGACCGCCACCGTGGCGAGCGTGCCCGATACCGGCAGGCCGGTCCGCTGGTTGAGGTACGACAGGGCTCCGCCCTGCAGCGGGTGGTCGGCCTGGGAGGCGGTCGCCAGCGCGCGGTCGCGCAGATAGACCTGGTCTGCAGGCCCCTCCTGCCCGGGGAACTGCGGCAGCGCGACCGGCCACCCCTTGCCGCCGGGACCGGGGCCGAACCCCCGCTGGACCCCTCCGATCCGCACGCAGCCGTCGCCGGCCTTCCGCTGGCGCAGGACGTCGACGGCCTGGTCCACGGCGGCGCCCTCCACGAACCCCACGAGGTCGAGGCCACTCCCGGCCGCCAGCGCGGCGGTCCCCTTCTGCGGATCGAGGGTCAGCCGGTCGCAGGCCGCCACGGCGGCCGCCTGCCGGACCTGGTCGGCGCCGGGGCTCTCGGCGACCGGCGAGCGGAGCCCCCAGAGCGCGTAGAGGTCGCGCCCGAACGGGCCATGCGCGCCGTCCGACCACTCGCAGAAGCTCTGGGCGCGCGTCAGCAGCGCGAGGATGCGGGGATCGACCGGCTGCGGCCCCTTGCCCGCCGCGCCGTTGAGCGCCGCGATGCCGGCGTCCGTCAGGCGCTGGAAGGCGGCAACCTCGGCGACCGCCCGCGCGATGGCATCCCGGGCTTCCTCGCCGGGAAGGCCGCGGACCTCGATGTCCATCGGCTTGCCGAACGCCTCGGCGGACTGGCGGATGGGGGGCGGGTGGAGCGGGGCGGGAGCCCCTAGCGAGAGCGCGAGCAACAGGGGAAGCATGGAGGGATCATAGCGTGCTGCCGCTAAGGCCGGACGAGGACGCCCGCAAGCACCGCCCGGAAGACGGTGCGCAATTCGACTCCGTCGTAGTTGGCGGGGAAATCGGACCGCTCGGCCAGCAGCTGATCGCGCAGCAGCCCCTCGAAAGCGCCCATCAGGGCCGACCGCACCGCCTGCGGATGGAGGTCGGCGCGCAGCGTCCCCGCCGCCTGCAGCTCCACCAGCAGGCCGTCCAGCACGTCGATCGCCTGCTGGAAGCCGCGGGTCATCAGCACCCTGTGGCCGTGCTTGCGGATGCGGCGCGCCTCGAGCAGCATCAGGGTCCTGAGCTGCAGGTCCCGCTCCATGGCGGTGATCAGCAGATCGGTCAGCGCGCGCAGCCTCTCCAGCGGCGGCGCCTCCCCCAGGCGAATATGTTCCACCCCCTCGCCCATCCGCTGCCAGGCCTGATCGAAGATCCCGGCGAGCAGGCCTTCCTTGCTGCTGAAATGCTTGATCAGTTGGGATTCGCTGGTCCCGGCCCGGCGGGCGATCGCCGAGGTCGTGGTGTGTTCATATCCGTCCTCGGCGAACAGCTCGCGGCCTGCCTGCAGGATGCGGTCGCGCGACGACAATTCAACGACGGTTTCTGTCCCCGAGTCCTTGAAAGATTGAACCTTTCTCATAACCTAAACTGATATTAATACGTCTCGTCCCGCCAAGGCAACAGAGGTAGTGCCACTATTGACACAGGCCTCCCGCAGGACGGATACTGAAACCAACAGGAATCATTGAATCCCCTCGGGTGCTCTCGTGTCGTACAGCGGGTGCACCCTCTTTTTTTGGGGTGTGCCTTGGCTGGAGCCTCAAAGCCGGGGCCTAAAAATTGATGTATTCGAGCTCGGGCTGAAAGCCCTGGGCCTCGGGCATGTCGGCGCGGAGGGGCGGGGCCTTGAACTGCAGGACGAGGTAGGCGGCGAACACCGCGGCGAACATCCGGTAGCGGGCGCGGAACCCCTGGACGAGACCGCGCTTCTTCTCCTTGACCAGGTGCTTGAGGTTGTACATCACGGTCGTCATCGTGCGGCAGCCGAGCTGCCGGCAGGCCCAGTTCAGGCCGGTCTCGATGGCGAACCCCTCGCGATGGCTCTCGGGCACCGCCTCGAAGACCGCCCGCCGCAGGCAGCGGATCCCCGAGAGCAGGGGCCCGGTGCGGTCCTGGATGGCGTTGATCGGCCGGCCGCGGTGGCGGATGCCGACGTTCATGTCCGCCCGGCCGGAGAGGACCGGCTCGATCAGGCGGTTGAGCAGCTCGACCGTCAGGTTCAGGATGTCACCGTCGACGAAGAGCAGGATCCCGGCATCGGTATGAGCGACGCCGATCGCCATCGCCCGCCCCTTCCCCTGGTTCTGGAGCAGGTGAATCGTGCGCAGGCCGAGCGAGCGGGCGATCTCGACCGTGCCGTCGGTCGAGCCGTCCGAGACCACCAGCACCTCGTCGATCGACGGCGTCGCCTTGAGGACCGAGAGGACCTCGTGCAGGGTGGCTTCCTCGTTGTAGGCCGGTACGATGGCCGCGACCCGCAGGTCTCCTCTCATCTCAGATCTCCCGCTCGATCCGGGATGCGTGCAAGAACGCGGCCGGATCGCCGGTCGTGTCCCAGGAGGGGGGAGAGGGTTGGGCGGCGGCGCCGGCGAGGATCTCCCCCTCGGCGACCACGCGGGCGTCTCCGGCGAGCGACCAGCGCTCCGGTCCGAGGCTCGCGACTTCCAGCTCGAAGCCCCCCTGCGTCATCACCTGAAACGGCAGCCGGGCCCCGGCCCGAGCCCGTCCGACGGCGGCGCTCGCCAGCACGCCGGTACCGCAGGAGAGGGTCTCATCCTCGACTCCCCGCTCGTACGTCCGGATTTCCATCCGGCCGGGTGCGGGAAAGCGGACGAAATTCACGTTGGTGCCGGCTGGACTGAAGACAGGGTGGTAGCGCAGCGCCCGCCCCAGCTCGCGCACGGGGGCGCCGCCGAGCTCCCCGGGCCAGAGCAGGACGAAATGGGGAACCCCCACGAGCAGCCGGTAGCCGGTGTGGGAGGCGCCCTCGATCTCGATCGTCAGCTCGCGCGGTTCATCGGCCGGCACGGGGAGCTCGACGGCGACGCGGGAGGCGTCCAGACGGCCCACGGAGAAGGCGCCGACGGGCGTCCGCACCGTCACCGTGCCCGCCGCCCAGCCGAGGTGGAACGCGAGCTGGGCGGCGCAGCGAGTACCGTTGAGGCAGAGGTCGGCGGGGTAGCCGTCGGCGTTGAAGTAGTCCATGCCGACCCTGGCGCCGCCGTCCTCCCGCCGCAGGATGAACAGGCCGTCGGCGCCGAGCGAGACGCCGCGCCGGCACCAGGCGCGGATCGTCTCGGGATCGGGGATCTGCGAGGGCTCGGCCAGCGCGAGGAAGTCGTTGCCGCTGCCGGAAAGCTTGTAAAAGCGGCTCATGCCCTGCCAATTTGGCCCATCATCCGGCACGCTTGCATCGGCCCTCAGGGCACCGCGGCCCGGACCTCGCTGCCCGGGCCGCTCTCGTTGCCCGCCTGGTCGACCGCGGTCACCCGGTAGACGTAGGTCCTGGCGCCGCCGACCGCGGTGTCGGAAAACTCGGTCGACTCCACCGGCTTGGCGGTGACGCGCTCGAACTTCCCGGTCTCGTCCACCCGGCGGTAGACGATGTAGCCCACGACGTCCTCCGACTCGCTCGCCCGCCAGACCAGGCGGACGCGGCCGGCCTCGGTCAGCGCCACCAGCTCGGTCGGCGGCGGCGGCGCGAAGCGGTCGATGTAATGAACCTCGTGCTCGCTCGCGATGGCGCTCTCGATCGGCGGCTGGAGTTGGGAGAGAGCCGTCACGCTGTAGATGTAGCTCTGGCCGAACCGGGCCGTGGTGTCGAGCCAGCTCTTCTCCGTCGCGCCGCCGGTGTGGACCGGCTTGCCGTTGCTGCGCTCCTGGGCCCCCCGCCGGTAGACGTTGTAGCCCGCGACGGTGCCGGCCACGGGCGCCCACTCGATCTGGATGCCGTCCCCGCGCGGGGTGATCGTGACCTGCTGCGGCGCCGCCGGCGGCGCCGTGGGCACCACCGGCACGATGTTCGAGAAATCCGACGCCTCGCCGTTCCGGCCGTAGGTGCGGACCGCGATGTAGGTCGCCAGCGGTATGGGGCCCGCCGGGGCGGCCGGGGTCGCCGGTGCCGTGCCGGCCGCCGGAGCGGGCGGCTTCGGCGGGGCCGGAGCCGCTGGCGACGAGCCCGAAGCGGGAACCGTCACCGGCGGCAGCGGCAGGAAGATGTCGATCCGGCTGCCGCTCGTCGAGGCCGTCAGGTCCGCGCCGGTCAGCTTCTGCATCGGTTTCGCCAGGGTGCTGAACGAGCGCGCGTCGACCGGGGCCGCCTTGCCGTCCAGCGCCGGGCGCGCGGTCGACCAGATCTCGACCGCGGAGACTCCCGCCAGCGCGGTGCCGGCGGGGGTGACCGTCGGATAGGTGAAGCTGGCGAGGAGCCGGGGCCCCTGCTGGACGACGGTGAGGTCCTTGGTGGGCGCCGGCACGTTGCGCAGCGGCGGCAGCGGCGGACCCTGCTTGCCGCAGCCGAGGGCCGCGGCCAGCAGGGCGGTGGCCACGAGGCCCTTCGCGAGCCGGCCGCCGGAGTCAGAGCACATAGCGCGAGAGATCCTGGTCCTGGACGATGCCGGAGAGCACCCGGCGGACGTATTCGCCGTCGACCTTCACCGGCACGCCCGCCATGTCGGGGGCCTCGAAGGAGACCTCGTCGAGCAGACGCTCCATCAGCGTCGACAGGCGGCGGGCGCCGATGTTCTCGGTCGAGGAGTTGACCTCGACGGCAAGGCGAGCCAGCTCCGCCACCGCGTCCGGGGTGAAGTCGAGCTGCACCCCTTCGGTGGAGAGGAGGGCCGAGTACTGCTTGGTCAGCGCCGTCTCGGGCTCGGTGAGGATGCGCACGAAGTCGTGCTCGGTCAGCGGATCGAGCTCGACCCGGATGGGGAAGCGCCCCTGGAGCTCCGGGATCAGGTCCGAGGGCTTGCTGACGTGGAAGGCGCCGGCGGCGATGAACAGGATGTGATCGGTCTTCACCATGCCGTACTTGGTCGACACGTTGGTCCCCTCGACAATGGGGAGGAGGTCGCGCTGCACCCCCTCGCGCGAGATGTCGGGGCCGCGGCCCCCCTCCCGGCCGGCGATCTTGTCGATCTCGTCGAGGAAGATCAGCCCCCCCTGCTCGACCCGCTCGCGCGCCTCGCGGGAGACCAGGGCGCGGTCGATCAGCTTCTCGGTCTCCTGCTGCTGGAGGATCTCGCGCGCCTCGGCCACCGAGACCTGCTGCTTCTTCTTGCGCCCGAAGAGGCCGGGGAGCATCTCCTTGATGTTCATGCCCACCTCCTCGACCCCCTGCGGGGTGAACATCTCGAGGCTCGAGTAGGACGACTCCTCGACCTCGATCTCCACCCGCCGGTTGTCGAGGGCGCCCGAGCGGAGCTTGTCGCGGAACTTCTCGCGCGTGGCGGTGAGCTCGTCCTCGTTCTCCTCCTCGTGGCGCAGGTAGGCGTTGATCGGCCGCGGCGGCACCAGGAGCTGGAGCAGGCGGTCCTCGGCCCGCGCCGCGGCGGCCTCGCGCACCGCGTCCCGCTTCTCCTCCTTGACCATGGTGACGGCGATCTCGACCAGGTCGCGCACCATCGACTCGACGTCGCGGCCGACGTAGCCCACCTCGGTGAACTTGCTGGCCTCGACCTTCAGGAAAGGGGCCCTGGCGAGGCGGGCCAGCCGGCGGGCGATCTCGGTCTTGCCGACGCCGGTGGGGCCGATCATCAGGATGTTCTTGGGCGCGATGTCCTCCGCCAGCTCCGGCGGCAGTTGCTGCCGGCGCCAGCGGTTGCGCAGGGCGATGGCCACGGCACGCTTCGCCATCCGCTGCCCGACGACGTACTTGTCGAGCTCGGCGACGATCTGCCGCGGTGTCATATTTTCGATCGCGAGGCTGCCTTGCGCCTCACCGGTGATCTGAAGGGTCATGGCGTCTCTGAGAGCTCCTCGACCGTCAAGTGGTCGTTGGTGAAGATGCAGATCTCGGCGGCGATCCTCATCGCCTCGCGCACCACCTCCTGCGCGCCCATCGTGGTGTGCCGGAGCAGGGCGCGCGCGGCGGAGAGCGCGTAGTTGGCGCCCGAGCCGATCGCCAGCACCGGCTCCTCCTCGTCCGGCTGCATCAGCTCGCCGACGCCGGAGACGAAGAAGCTCTTCTCCTTGTCGGTGACGATGATCATCGCCTGGAGCTGCCGCAGCGCGCGGTCGGTCCGCCAGTCCTTGGCCAGCTCGACGACCGCCCGCTCCAGGTTGCCGTTGAACTCCTCGAGCTTCTCTTCCAGCCGGCCGACGAGCGCCAACGCGTCCGCGCCGCCGCCGGCGAAGCCTACCAGCACCTTCCCCTTGCCGACCCGCCGCACCTTGCGCGCGCCGCCTTTGACGATGGTGCTCTGATTCATCGTAACCTGACCGTCGCTCGCCATGCACACCTTGCCGTCGCGGCGCACGAGCAG
>DASWQX010000329.1:0-8502 GCA_036403495.1 Thermoanaerobaculia bacterium | reverse complement strand
TGCGCGGGCTGATCCTGGAGGCGCCGCACGTCTTCGCAGAGCCGCACGGCCTCGAGGCCATTGCCCGGATCCGGGAGGCCTACGGCGCCACCGATCTGCGCGCGCGGCTGGAGCGCCATCACGGCGCCAACGTCGACGTGGCGTTCCGCGGCTGGAACGACGTCTGGCTCCATCCCGGCTTCCGCGCCTGGAACCTCGAGGAATTCCTGCCTCGCATCGCCGTCCCCATCCTCATCCTCCAGGGGGAGGACGACGAGTACGGCACCTGGCGCCAAGTCGAGGCGATCGAGCGGCAGGCCGGCGGCCCGGTCACGGCGGTCGCGCTCGCCGATTGCGGGCACTCCCCCCACCGCGAGCAGCCGGAGCGCGCCCTGGAAGAGATGGCGAGGTTCGTCCGGCAACTTCGTGAATCGCAGCGATCCACGACCGAGGTATAATCGAAGTCGAACAAAGCGGCAGGACAGCATAACGAAGCGAATCTCACCCGGAGGACGACATGGCCCTGTTCGACAGGTCGATGACGGTGGACCCGGAGGTGGAGGCGGATGCGGCAGGGCCGGCGGCCGAGCGGCGGGCGGAGCCGGCGGCGCTCCCCGTATGGAGCCCGGCGAAGCGGATCGGCTTTCGCTGGATCTTTGCGTATCTCGGCCTCTACCTGTTCCCCACCTATCTGACCCTCCTGACCTACGTCCCGGGCGGCGCCACGGTGAACACCGCCTACACGAATCTCTTGCAGGCGATCGTCTCCTGGGTGGGGAAGGTCGTCTTCAACGTCAAGATCACCGTCTTTCCCAACGGCAGCGGCGACACGACCTACAACTACGTGGAGGTATTTTTCTTCGCCGTGGTGGCGGCGCTGGCGGCGCTGGTCTGGACCCTCCTCGACCGCCGGCGGCTCGAATACTCGAAGCTGCACGATTGGCTCCGGGCCTACGTCCGTCTGGGGCTCGGCTTCACGCTGATCGAATACGGTGCCTCGAAGGTGATTCCGATCCAGTTTTCCACCCCCTCGCTCGGAAAGCTGTTGCAGCCCTTCGGCAATTCCTCGCCGATGGGCCTCCTCTGGGCCTTCATGGGGGCCTCCCCGGCCTACACCATCTTCGCCGGCGCTTCCGAGATGGTCGGCGGGCTGCTCCTGATCGCGCGCCGCACCACGCTGCTGGGCGCGCTGGCTTGCATGGGCGTCCTCGGCAACGTGGTGATGCTCAATTTCTGCTACGACGTGCCGGTCAAGCTCTATTCGTCGCACCTGTTCCTAATGGCGTTCTTCCTCGCCGCGCCCGATCTGCGCCGGCTCGCCGACCTGCTGGTCTTCAACCGCCGGGTGGAGCCCGCCATCCACCGTCCGCTGTTCGCGGGAAGGCTCTGGCACCGCGCCGCCCTGGTGGTTCGCGTTCTGTTCCTCGCCGGCTTCGCCGTTCTGGCGCTCTACGAGAGCTACGGCACCTATAAGAGCTACGGCGCCGGCGCTCCGAAGTCGCCGCTGTACGGCGTCTGGAACGTCGACGAGATGGCTCTGGACGGGGTGGTGCGCCCGCCGTTGCTCACCGACGAAACGCGCTGGCGCCGGGTGATCTTCGATCGCGTCGATTATTTCTCCTTTCAGAACATGGACGATTCCCGGCGGAGCTATGCGATGAAGATGGACGCCGCCAAACGGACCCTGACCTTGAGTCAGAGCGACAAGCCGGCGTGGAAGGCGGCCTTCACCTATCAGCGACCCGATCCGGATCACCTCCTGCTGGCGGGGACGTTCGACGGCCATCCCCTCCGCGCCACCCTACACCGCACCGATCCCACCAAACGCCTGCTGACCAGCCGGGGGTTCCGTTGGATCAACGAATATCCGTTCAACCGGTGAGCAGCGAGATGGACGACCGCGAGACCCCGGCTCCCGATTGGGGGCCGGCGAGGCGGATCCTCTTTCGCTTCGGGTCCATCTATCTCCTTCTGTACCTGCTGCCCACCTTCCTGGGCCTGCTCGCGTACATCCCCTTCGTCGAGACCGCGGTCGGCTGGTACTTCCAGATCTGGTCCTGGCTCGTCCCCTGGGCCGCCAAGCACCTGTTCCGGGTCGACGCCCTGCTTCATCCCACCGGCAGCGGCGACTCGATGTACAGTTGGATGCAGGTCTTCTGCTACCTGGCCGTGGCGGTCCTGGCGGCCCTGGTCTGGACGCTCGCGGACCGCAAGCGAAAGAGTTATCCCCGGCTGTACGAGGGGCTCCGGGTCTTCGTCCGCCTCGGGCTCGGCATGACGATGATCCAGTACGGGGCGTTCAAGATCATTCCGTCGCAATTTCCCCATCCGTCGCTCGACCGCCTCTTGCAGTCGATCGGCGACTCCTCGCCGATGGGAATCCTCTGGACCTTCATGGGCGCTTCCGCGCCCTACACCATTTTCGCCGGCCTCACCGAATGGACCGGCGGCGCGCTCCTCCTCTTCCGCCGCACCATGCGCCTGGGAGCGCTCATTTCGATCGCCGCCATGACCAACGTGGTGGTGCTCAATTTCTGTTACGACGTGCCGGTCAAACAATATTCGGCGCACCTTCTCGCCATGGCGGTCTTCCTGGCGGCTCCCGATCTGCGCCGCCTCGCCGATCTGCTGGTGCTCAACCGCCACGTGCCCCCCGCCGAGGATCGACCGCTCTTCCGGCGGCGGTGGCTCCATCTCGGCGGCCTGGTGCTGGAAGCGATTTTGCTCTTCGCGTTCAGCATGTACGCCCTGAACATCAGCTATCAGCAATACCGATCGTTCAACACGGCCGACCAGCCGCTGCACGGCATCTGGGAGGTGGACGAGCTCGTCGTCGGCGGGGAAGTCCGGCCGCTGGTGGTGACCGACGCCTCGCGCTGGCGCTACGTGGTGTTCGACTATTCCAATCTGTTTTCCATCCTGCCCATGAACAACTCCCGCCAGCGCTACGTCGTCGCGCTGGACGAAAAGAAGAAGGCGCTCGCGCTGACCAAGCGCGACGATCCGGCCTGGAAATCCGCCCTTACCTATCAGCAGCCCGGGCCCGGGCGCCTCACCCTGGATGGGACCTTCGACGGCAAGCAGGTCCAGGCGAGCCTCCACCGGATCGACGCGCCCCAGTCGTTGCTCGTCACCCGGGGCTTCCACTGGGTCAGCGAATATCCTTTCAATCGCTGAGGAGCTAAATGGAAGAGGGACGCCTCGAGGTCGGGGAGCCCGATTGGGGGCCGGCGAAGCGGATTCTCTTCCGCTTCGGGTTCACATATCTCTTCCTCTATCTGCTGTCGACCTTTCTGTTGCTGCTGGCTTTCATCCCCGCCGCGGAAAGCGTGGTGGGCTGGTATTTCGAGCTCTGGTCCGTGCTCGTGCCCTGGATCGCCAGGCACCTCTTCCAGGCTACGGCCCTCCCTCACTCCACGGGCAGCGGGGATTCGCTCTACCGCTGGATGCAGGTCGCCTGTTTCGCGACGCTCGCGGCCCTGGTGGCGCTGGTCTGGACGCTCGTGGACCGGAAACGAAAGAGTTATCCACGGCTGTACGAAGGGCTCCGGCTCTACGTCCGCCTCGGGCTCGGCATGACGATGATGCAATACGGGGCGTTCAAGATCATTCCGTCGCAATTCCCCCATCCGTCGCTCGATCGCCTGCTGCAGTCGATCGGCGACTCCTCGCCGATGGGAATCCTCTGGACCTTCATGGGCGCTTCCGCGTCCTACACGATCTTCGCCGGCCTCACCGAATGGATCGGCGGCGCGCTCCTTCTCTTCCGCCGCACCGCGCGGTTGGGGGCGCTCGTATCCATCGCCGCCTTGACCAACGTGGTGGTGCTGAACTTCTGCTACGACGTGCCGGTCAAGCAGTATTCGGTCCACCTTCTCGCCATGGCGGTCTTCCTGGCGGCTCCCGATCTGCGCCGGCTCGCCGATCTGCTGGTGCTCAACCGCCACGTGCCGCCTGCCGACGACCGCCCGCTCTTCCGGCGGCAGTGGCTCCAACTCGGCGGGATGGCGTTGGAAATGATTCTGCTCGTCGGGTTCACCTGGTACGCCCTCGACCTGAGCTATCAACAATACCGGTCGTTCGGCGCCGCCAGCCTGCCTCTGCACGGCATCTGGGAGGTGGACGAGCTTGTCGTCGGCGGGGAGGTCCGGCCGCTGGTGGTGACCGACGCTTCGCGCTGGCGCTACGTGGTGTTCGATTATTCCGATCTGTTTTCCATCCTGCCCATGAACAACTCCCGCCAGCGCTACGTCGTCGAGCTGAACGAGGCCAAGAAGACGCTCGCGTTGACCAAGCGCTACGATCCGGCCTGGAAATCCACTCTCACCTATCAACAGCCCGGCCCCGCGCTCCTCACGCTGGACGGCACGTTCGACGGCAAGCCGGTGCGGGCGAGCCTCCACCGGATCGAGGCGTCCAAATCGCTCCTCGTCACCCGGGGCTTCCACTGGGTCAGCGAATATCCCTTCAATCGCTGATCCGGGACGAGCCCGGCGCCGACGGACTCTGACGCGTCAGTGACATGTCAGGATTCGGTTCCGGTGCGCCCTTCTGCCGGTGTTTCCCTGCAACCTCCATTGTGGCATACGGCTTGCTTTGAATCACGATGTCCCCTTGTAGAAGTCAAACTTTGAGCACGAGGAGAGATCTGATGAAATCATCGTCTGCCGTTGACAAGGTTTTTGTTTCGTTCAAGGTTGTCGGCCGGGTCGCCGCGGTGGCCGGCCTGTTCGTCGCCGCGCTGGCGCTCTTCGCCGGACCGGCGGCCGCGTGCTGCACGGCCGTCGTGTGCCCCTATGCCGTCTCGGGCAGCGACAATTGCGTCGGCGGCCCGAACATGCCGGTCTGCAACCTCGCGGGTTGCAACTGCAACACCCAGTGCGGCGAGTACGCCTTCACCACCGCCCCGAGCTGCGTGTTCTCGCCGACCTGCTCGTCGAGCGTCGCGCAGTCGCGGTTCGACGAGATCGACGCCAATCACGACGGCAAGATCTCGCTCGCCGAGATGCAGGCCTGGATCCTGATGCAGAAAGACTGGAGCAAGAACCTGAGCCGAAAGGGCTTCCCCGCCAAGCTCCAGGCCGCGACCGCCAAGGAAGCCGACCTCGTGAAGTATGGATTCGGCAAGGAAGACAAGAACCACGACGGTTCGATCACGCCGGCGGAATTCGACAGCTCCCTCGCCAAGCCCGCGAAGTAAGCAGGAAAACCTTTCGATCAGAGCTCTCGGCCGGGCCTGCCGGCCGGGAGCCTCCCAAAATCTCTCTCCGTCGTCCTTCCTACCGATAGCCCTGATCCGCCGGATGTGAGGGGTTTCGCCTCGCTGCAACGTCTAGAACACGATGAAGCCAAAACCACAGGACCGGAGGGCGCCATGGCTGTGCTCGACAGATCGATGACGACGTTGCAGGAGCTGCCGGTCTCCACGCCGGTCGAGGAGGTGAAGGCTCTCAGCCTTCCGGCTCCCGTCTGGGGACCGGTGCGGAAGGTCCTCTTCCGCTTCGCGTTCTCGTATCTCGTCCTCTATCTCCTCGAAACCTTTCTCGGCTTGCTGGACTTCCTCCCCTTCGCCGGGATCGTTGGCGAAAAATATCAGGAGGCCTGGGCCGCCGCCGTGCCCTGGATCGCGAGACACCTGTTCCACGCCGAAGCTCCCTTCCGGTTCACCGGCAGCGGAGACTCGATGTTCGGCTGGGTGCTGGTCTTCTGCTACCTGATCCTCGCGGCGATCTCGACGCTGGTCTGGACGCTGGTCGACCGGAAGCGGCCCAACTACGCGCGGCTGTACGAGGGGCTCAAGGTCTACGTCCGTTTCGGGCTCGCCACGACCATGATCGTATACGGCGGCCTGAAGATCGTTCCTTCCCAGTTTCCCCGGCCCTCCCTCGACCGCCTGATGCAGCCGTTCGGCGACGCCTCGCCGATGGGCCTGCTGTGGACTTTCATGGGCGCCTCCCCGATCTATACCTCTTTCGCCGGGCTGACCGAGTGGCTCGGCGGCGTGCTCCTCGTCTTCCGCCGCACCGCGCTGCTGGGAGCCCTGGTGTGCATCTGCGCCCTCACCAACGTCGTGATGCTCAACTATTGCTACGACGTGCCGGTCAAGCTGCTCTCCACGCACCTGCTCGCCCTGGCGATCTTCCTCGTCGCTCCCGACCTGCGGCGGCTGGCCAATCTTTTCGTGCTCAACCGCCCGGTCCCGCCGGCCCCCGATCCCCGGCTGCTCCGGCGGCGCTGGCTCCGCCGCGTCGCCCTGGCTTTCCAGGTGCTCTTCGCCGTCGGGTACTCGATCTACATGATCCATTCGGCGCAGGTGCAGATCGACACCTACTACTCGGGCCGCTCGCCGCTGCGCGGTGCCTGGAACGTCGACGAGCTCCAGGTCGACGGTCAGCCGGGTCCGCCGCCGGGAGCCGAGACGCTCCAGTGGAAGCGCCTGATCTTCGATTACACGGGCACGATCGCGACCCAGCTCACCAGCGACTCCCGCCGCCGCTACGCGCTCAAGCTCGACGAAGCGAAGAAGACGCTCGCCCTGACCAAGCGCGACGATGCAACCTGGAAGTCCGCCCTTTCCTACCGCCGGCCCGCGCCCGACCGGCTCCTGGTCGAGGGGACGTTCGACGGCAGGAAGGTCCGCGCGAGCCTCCATCGGATCGAGCCGCCGAAGTTCCTGCTCGTCACCCGTGGCTTCCACTGGATCAACGAATTTCCGTTCAATCGATGAACCGCGGACATGGCCGAACAGACCTTCAGCGTCGAGTCCGCCCGCTCGCTGCCGTTCACCGCGGCGATCTGCGGCGTGATCGCGATTGAGACCGCCGCGCTCCATCTCCTTCTCTGGCCGCGGCATCCGTGGATCGCCTGGACTCTGACCGCGCTGAGCCTGTGGACGGTCGGCTGGCTTATCGGTGACTACCGGGCGATCGGCGCGCGGCCGGTCGTGCTGGGGGATGATGCGCTCCTGGTGCGGCTCGGCCGTCGCTTCCAGGCGCGAGTGCCGCTGGGCGAGATCGAGAGGGCTGAATATCCGAGCTGGCGGGATGTGCCGGTCCCGGCGGACCGAACGTGCTGCTGACCTTCGCCCGCCCCATCGAGTTCAGGGGGCGGGGAGGAATCCGCCGGAGCATTACGCGGGTGGGCCTGCGTCTCGACGCGCCGGCGGAGCTGCTGCGGTGGCTGGCGGAGGGGCGAGGAGAGGCCTGATCCGGCGGCGATAGCCAGGACGCTGGCCCGGGACGCCAGGATGGAAGGAAAGGAAGCCAGGATCGTGACCGGGACGCCAGGATGGAAGGAAAGGAAGCCAGGATCGTGACCGGGGAAGCCAGGATGGAAGGAAAGGAAGGCAGGATCGTGGCCGGGAAAAGAGGCCGGTCGGAATCCTGGCGACGGCGCTCTCCATCCTGGGCAGGAAGGTGAAAAGGGAAGGCGTGCCGATCGCGAGGCACGCCATGAGGGCATCCCAGGTCGCCATTTGGCTGCTCTGGGCAGGTGCTCTCTGATCTGGCCTGAACGTCAGCCCCGGAGGGGTGGTAGAAATTAGCCCGGGCCGTGAGGCCCGGGACCGCGCCACCACAAACTCTGGAGCCCCGCAGGGGCGGCATGAGCTTCAGCAGAACCCTCTCCGACCGCCTCCTGCCGTCCCTACGGGACTGGGGGTCGATCTCACCTCCCCTTCCCGGACCTCACGGTCCGGGCTAATTCCTACCGCCCCTGCGGGGCTGGCAGCTCCTACCCACGCCAATTGTCTTGTACCTCGTCGAGAATCTGCCGGCCGCTCGGATACCGAGCGATGATCCAGGCTGTTCATAGCTCTATTGAAATGTTTATTCGTTCAGGTGTGGAGCGAGCTTCTTGTCTTCTCGCCGGGGCTCTGCGGTATAATCGTCTCCACGAAAGTGCGGTCGGACCCTGGGCATGCAGCAGATCCCTTCGCTGGACGGTCTCTGAAGGCCTCACGGCGCCTCGGGTAAGTGTGGCACTGAATAATAGGAGTATGCCAAGCATGAGAAATAAGGTTAAATCCGAAGCTGCCGATCTGCCACAGTCTCGAATATCGCCCGCCCTGCTGGTTTCTCTCATAGCGCTTCTCGTATCCATGGCTTCTGCCTATCAAAGTCGATCTACCGCCCGCGATACGGCTAGCACCACTATTATCAGAGATGAGTACGCAGTCTTCAATGATCTGGCCCAAACACAAGTTAATAACTCAGAGTGCAACCATATCTTTGTGCTCAGTCCCCTATACGCCTACAACTCAGCTCTTGTCCAAGATTCCGTGGCCGACCGCTCGCCAGCGATGATCAAAGCTCTTCAACTAAAGGAGGGCGCCATCGCACTTATGATCTTCACGCGATTCGAGGAGGCATTCTACGAATGGAAGCAAGCCGTTAGCTCCGGAGACACTGATAGAGCGAGTTTCATGGAAGAAGTGCTAAATTACTTCACTGGCCGGCTCCTTAGAAATCCTCGTCTTCTCTGGTATTGGTCTCCAAGCGGCGGGAACCTTGCGCTCTACTATGA
>DASWQX010000328.1:0-6363 GCA_036403495.1 Thermoanaerobaculia bacterium | reverse complement strand
AATACAAAGCGGCGATTCTCAACAAATCGAGACGGCAAGTCACAATATGCAAGCCATGTTACGTCTGATGCGCCACTCCAAGTTGTTTCATCGATTTGGGAGAGATGACGAAGATTCGTTCCTTCTTCTTCGACACCTTCCTGAGTTGCTTGAGCAATTCACTCCCGAGCTTGCTCCAGAGCAGCGAAGGGTGAGGCGTGACAAAGCTGATTTGCAATCTTCGTCGACTGACCTGACTGGGACAGGAGAATAAAATCGAGGGCGCGGCTCTTTCGCCGCTTAGGGAAGCCTGCGCTACAACTAGTTCGGAGGAACGCTACCATGTCACCAAAGTTCAAGAATGTGTCGGAGGTTGTTACGCTCGTGCTGGCGATTATTGCCATAGCATTTGCAATCATTCAGTTTGTGGATTCGCGTCATTTGCAGCGCAGTTCGCAGGATTTGCAGAACAGCTCGAAGATCTTGCAGCAGAAAATAAAATTTTTGCTAGACGAAACCTCGACCAAATACATTGGGTCGTTTCCTTATAATATGGACGATATCAACAGTACTCTAGGTAGAGCGCAAGAGGAGGTATGTGTTCTGGTTGATTTTCCTGGTTATGGTCATTACTCTCAGCCACGTAAGCACAGAGACTACGCAGATAAAATACTTCAACTACGCCAAGCGAAGAAGAAGGTCAGGATGTTGTTTTATTCTGCGGCTGCGCAACTGGCCAAGGTTCATGATCAATTTAAACCGGCGGATTGGGGAAAGATTAGGGGGACGCAAGCCTTCAAAGAGTTCTTCGGGACTTACCATCCGGATCAAGAGGCGCCTAATTCGTATGATGGGTTTATAAACCGGCTACTGGGACTTCAACTTGAGTACGAGAGGGGGCTTTGCAATAACGGAGTTGAAATTGAGCATATTGACCAGCCATCCGTTTTATTCCTTTGGTTAGATGACGAAGACAGTGCCGTATTCGCGATTAACAACGGCGGCGGCAAGGATCGAGAACTTTCATTTCATACGAGTGATGGCAAGCTTATCCATTCATTTCGGAGTATGTTTGACCGCTTTTGGGATGATAATCGTTCTGATCCCCAGCGCTGTCCCAAATAGGATCTATCCAACCAGATAAGTTCCCAAATAAGTTCCAGCCGAATCTACGAGGTTCCTGCACGGAAGGGCCAAGGAGTCGCCGATTTGAGCCTCTTCAGCGAGGTCAGCTCCGGTTTGGGCGTCGCGGAACCGTCAGGGAGAGGCCAGAGGCCCGATTTCTTCGGCCGTCGTAGACGTAGATCAGCTCACTAGGCCGCACGTCTCCCCGTCTCCCAGGCAACCAACGATGAAGTCCAAGCTCACCCTGATGCTCCGCGTCGCCGCCCCTCTGGTCGCTCCCTTCGCGAGCCACGCGCAGGCCCTGACCTCCGAAGCGCCGGCCTTTTGCGCCGCGAGCTCCTCCGTGACGGCGCTGCCGTTCTCCAACCCGGCCGTTCCCAGGCTCCAGCTTCCCCGGCCGAAGTGTGGCTCCTGCAGCGTCGCGATCTGCCCGGGGAGCCAATGACTTCGCGCAGTGCGGAGGCGCTCCGGATGGCAGGCTCATGTTCTGCGCCGATTTCGGAAGCTGCCCCATGGACGGTCTCTTGAACTGCTCCTGCACGGCCAACCTGTCCTAAGATAACGTCTGAGACGTGACGCCTCGGCGCCACGTCTCAGACACCCTCCTACACTCTTGCGAGGACCAAGCATGGACCCCGGACACCTCTCACCCTTCACCGCATGGGAAAACTTCTACGTCATCGTCGGATCCTCGGCCGCCGCGCTGACGGGTTTGCAGTTCGTCGTGATGGCTCTGGTGGCCGAGGCTCGCAATCCTGGAACGATGCAGGAGGTCAACGCGTTCGGAACCCCGACGGTGGTTCATTTCTGCGCGGTCCTCCTGGCGTCCGCCACGCTCAGCGCTCCATGGCAACGGCTCTCCAGCGCGGCTCTCGCCCTGAGTATCTTCGGAGTCGCGGGAATCGTCTACACCTTGGTGGTGATCCGCCGCGCGCGCCGGACGTCGGCGTACAAGCCGGTTCTCGAGGACTGGATATGGCACGCCGCCCTTCCCCTGGTCGCGTATGTGGTCGCGACCGGAGCCGCGATGGCCCTGCCTCGGAATCCGGAACCGATGCTCTTCGCGGTCGCGGCGATGTCCCTGCTGCTCTTGTTCGTCGGGATTCACAACGCTTGGGATACGGTCACTTGGATCGCGGTCAAGCCGAAGAAGGGCTCCAAGCCCTGACCGGCGGGGGCTCGAAGAACGGCTGGCCGAGGTGAGCCTTCAGGAAGGCTTGGCATGGTAATCTCCGAGCCCAACTGGCCAAGATAAGGAGATTTTGATGAAATCGATGCTAATCCTGTCGCTCCTGACCGCCGCCCTGCTGGTCGCCCCTTGTGCGAGCCACGCGGCATCCCTGACCTCGGAGGCGCCGGCTCTCTGCGCCGCGAATTCCTCTGTGCCGGCGCTGCCGTTCTTCGCTCAGGCCCCGCCCAAGCTCGAGGCTTCCGCGTCGGTGTGTGGCTCCTGCAGCGTGTCGGTCTGCCGGGGAGCCGCGCTCTACTCGCAGTGCGGAGTCACCACCACCGGCCGGATTCTGTACTGCGACGACTTTGGAAGAAGCGCCTGCCCAGCAGACGGCCTCGCGAACTGCAACTGCACGGCGATCATCCGCTGAAGGGTTGATCCTCGCGAGAGAGCGGTCGGTTGAGGCAGCCGGCCGCCGTCTCCCCTAACCCCGAAAGTCCTTTCAAGCCGGGTGAGGGAAACCAGACTCCGGGCGCTTGAGAAAGCTATCTTGGTGTCGGTTGCCTGAGCATCCAGCCGGGGAGCCTGAAACGGTTTCTGCTCACGAGGGCGCCAACCGAAGAGAAAGGGCTGTATCCTTGCTGGCCAACAAAGGAGACCCTGATGAAATCCATGCTCACCCTGTCGCTCCTGACCGCCGCCGCCCTTCTGTTCGCCCCTTGGGCGAGCCATGCGGCATCCTTGACCTCCGAGCCACCGGCCTCCTGTGCCGCGAATTCCTCGGTGGCGGCGCTGCCGTTCTCCAACCCGGCCGTTCCCAAGCTCATTTTTCCCCGGCCGAAGTGTGGCTCCTGCAGCGTGGCGATCTGCCGGGGGGCTGATGATTTCTCGCCGTGCGGAGTCGCCGCCAGTGGCAGGCTCATGTTCTGCGACGACTTCGGATCCTGCCCGGCGGACGGTCTCCTGAACTGCACCTGCACGGCCAATCTCTCCTGAGAAGCTGCGAGGAGCTGGATCGCCGGGTTCCTCCGGCGATCCAGTGAGCTCCGCACTGTCTGCGCGGAATGTTTCCTGCGTTACACGACCGCTCAACCGAACCGGCCGGCACGTCCTTTCAATTTGGCAAGCATGCTTGATCCTCGGAATAGGTGGCATGCGTTTCTGCGGCCCCGTCCCCTTCTCAGTATTCTACGAGGCCAACTCCTGCAGGACCTCAGGATGAAGCTTGGCAACCTTGATGAGTGTCTTCGCCGCCCCCGACGGCTCCCGCCTGCCTTGCTCCCAATCCTGCAGTGTGCGAACGGATACACCGAGCAGAGCAGCAAAAGATGCTTGCGAGAGACCCGAGGTCAGACGAGCCTCGACAATGCTGGATACTTCAGGGGTATGCACGCGGCCGCGCAGTCCGGCCTTCATGTCCCGAACTGATTGCAAGAGCTGCTCGCCCAGCTCTTCGCCGGACTCGGCAAGCCGAAGTTTCTTCGCACCTTTAGCCATGTTCAATTTCCTCCTTGATCTGGCGTAGGACATGAGCCGGAATACTTTCAGCCTCGGACCTTGCGTAAAGGACTAGAAGCCAGATTTCGCCAGCGAAGAGGCGGTTGAAGTAGATGACCCGCACCCCGCCTCGCTTGCCACGTCCAGCCACGCTCCAGCGCATCTTGGTCGCCGGTGTACACACATGAGGTTATACGGCTTTGCCGTAGGGTCGTCAACTGAGCTCGGAAGAGGCTGGCACTCCTGAAGCTGGACTCTCCGCGCTGGCGCGCCCCTCGGATTTGCCCGCAAGCCGCTGCCGGCGGTCCTGATCGAGCCGCCGATTGCCGGCCAGCCGGAGCCGGTTACCGGGGAGCCGGTCTCCATTGTCCGCCAGATTCCTGCTATTGTCCGCAAGTCGGAGCGGACTTGCGGGCAATTCTGCCGGTTGGCGAACAGCCGCTCTGATTTGTCCGCAAGTTGGTTCCGATTGCCCGCGAGCCGCTTGTAATTGCCCGCGAACCGGAAGGGGCCGGCCGCGAAATAGCCTCGGCGGAAGCCGCAAAGGAACCGCGAAGCCGCGACTCAGGCGTCATGGCTGCGCGCGAGGAGGAGAGCCATGGATTCGAATCCGTCCGTGATGCAGATGCTGGCCGGGCTGGAGGAGCAGATCGCTCACAACGCCGAGCGGGAAGCGTTCCACGCCGGCCACGAGGCGTTTCACCGCGACCAGCGGAGCTCCTACGCGGAAGAGTTGGAGCGGCTCACCCGCTGCCGCGACTCGCTCAAGGTCGCGGTCGCGACGGCGGAGGAGCTGATGGCCCGCGTGGCGCCCAAGGTCGTCGCCGCGCCGCCGTCTCCCGAGATTCCGGACATGGGCAGGCGCTTCCGCCTGGCGCGGCTGGTGGAGATCGTGCTGGAGCGGAAGGCGCGGAGCGAGCGCTTCGGCGCCAAAGCCATCGCCGCCGAGGTGAACCGGGCCTTCGGCGACCGCCTCAAGCGCCGCTTCGACGAGCGTCAGGTCTCCGTGGCCCTCGCCTGGCTCACCAGGAGCGGCCGGATCGTCCGCCATTCGAAGGGGCGGCCGTTCCACGAATCGCAGTACTCCCGCGGCGGCTGATCGCCCGGCCCTCCCCGCGAGGCCCGGGGTGACGCCGATCGTCCCGCAGCCTTCTCCCCCTCTAGATCTGCTCGCCACTGGATCCTCCTGCGATGGGGGCTGCCTGGGACCTCCGCGGCAGTCCACATAGCCATCGAAGATATTGACAAATTCAAATATTTAGTTATGATGGCGACCCTCACGGCCGAGGCTGGAGAAGGAGGTGTCGAGTTGATGCTCTGGCAGGATCTGCGTTTCGCGGTCAGGATGTTCCGTAAGGACCTGCCGGTCACTCTGGCGGCGGTCGCTTCCCTGGCGCTGGGGATCGGGTTCAATACCTCCCTCTTCACCTTCCTGGACGCCGTGCTCCTGCGGCCGATCCCCGTCCACGACCCCGCCCGGCTGGTCTCGGTGGTGAGCGCGGACAAGGGCGAGAGCCGATACCTGCCCAATTCGCGGCCCAATTATCTGGACCTGCGTGACCAGAGCACCGCCTTCAGCGGCCTGACGTCGTTTCAGGCGCTCCAGGTGCGGTTCTCGGTGGGCGAGCGGTCGGAGCTGATCCTCGGTCAGATCGTCAGCGGAAACTATTTCGATGTCCTGGGGATCAAGCCACTCCTCGGGCGCACCTTCCTGCCCGAGGACGATCAGGTTCCGGACGCGCGGCCCGTCGTGGTGCTCGGGTACTCCCTCTGGAGAAAATCGTTCGGCTCGGATCCGCGGATCGTCGGCAAGGACGTGAGGCTCAACGGCCGGCGCTTCACCATCATCGGGGTGACGCCCAGGGATTTCCGGGGGACCGGCCGGTTCACCGTCTTCAAATTCTGGGTACCGGTCATGATGAGCCGGGCGGTCTTCCCTCTCGCCGATCACGTGAACGATCGCGATTGGCGCCTGTTTCGAATCGTCGGACGTCTCAAGCCGGGGATTACGCCCGCGCGCGCCGAGAGTGAGGTGAAGGCGATCTCCCGGCGGCTGGCTTCCACCTATCCCCGGGAGAATCACGATCAGACCGCGACGATCGTGCCTTTCATGCACGAGGCGGTGGGGCCGAACTCGCGAGCCCTGTTCGTGCGCGCCGGCGCCTTCCTGATGACGATCGCCAGCCTGCTCCTGCTGGGCGCGTGCGCGAACGTCGCGAATCTCCTGCTGTCGCGGGCTTCCGCCCGGCGCCAGGAGATGGCCATCCGGATGGCCGCCGGCGCCGGCCGCGCGCGGATTCTCCGGCAACTGCTCACCGAGAGCCTCCTCCTGTCGCTGCTCGGAGGCGGCCTCGGCATGCTCATCGCGCGGGCCAGCCGCGAGGTCTTCCTCAACGTCAAGAACCCCCTGCTCGCGGCCGACGCGCTCGACCTCAGCCTCGATTCCAGAGTTCTTTTCTATGCGCTGGGAATCTCGCTGCTGACCGGCGTCCTCTTCGGTCTGGCGCCGGCTTTCCAGGCGTTCTCGACCGATCCGGGCCTGGTGCTCAAAGGCGCCGCGGGGCTGCAGCCGCGAGGCCGGAAGCTCTGGG
>DASWQX010000327.1:0-4498 GCA_036403495.1 Thermoanaerobaculia bacterium | reverse complement strand
GAGGAGCTCCAGCGTCTCCTCCGCGGAGTCAGCTCTCGTTGCGTTGAAATGGTAGAGGAGCTTCTGCGCGTGAAGATGATCGGCGACGAGCTCCGGATCTGTGGCGCTGTAAAGCTCGCCGGCGAGCATCTTCTGCTTTTCGCTCGCCATGCCCCGTCTTATGCGCCCCGCGACGGTGCGGCCGTAACTGCTCCTTTGGAGCGTCGGGTCCTGCGAGTCGAAGCCTGAGCGATTTTAACGAGTGAGCGTAAGGCTTCGTTGACAGCGTCCGCGGTGGGGAAAACGGCTGCAACGTCAGGGCTGAGCAGAATCAGGTTCGTACCCTCGGAATAAGCCTTGTAGTACTTACCCCGGACTCCTTTGCCGAGATCTTCTCGCCGATACTCAGGGCGGAGCCCAACTTCGGAAGACGGGTCAGCCTTCTTCATGGCAGCCTACTTTCCCAGCACCGCCTCGGCATGCTTCGCCACATCCTCCGGCAGGAATCCAAACGCCTTCTGAAGATCCTTGTAGTTCGCCGACGCCCCGAAGCGGTCGATCCCATGGATGGCACCGTCTAATCCCACGTATTTCCCCCAGCCATAGGTAGCGGAGGCTTCGACGGCGAGGCGCTTGCGGATCTTCAGGGGGAGGACGGATTCGCGGTAGTCGTCCGGCTGCTGATCGAAGAGCTCACAGGAGGGCATGCTGACGACGCGGACGCGGTGGCCTTTGGCGGTGAGCTGTTTGGCGGCTTCGACGGCTACCCAGACTTCCGAGCCGGTGGCGATCAGGATCATCTCCGCCTCGCCGTCTGCTGGATCGGAGAGGATGTAGGCGCCGCGCGCGACCCCTTCGCGGGCCTTGGCGGCGGTCTCGGCCAGGACCGGCAGGTTCTGGCGCGAGAGGGCGAAGGCGACCGGGCCGTGGCGGTGCTCGACGGCGACGCGCCAGCACTCGGCGGTCTCGTTGGCGTCCGCCGGGCGGAGCACGGTGAGGCCGGGGATGGCGCGGAGGGAGGCCAGCTCGCCGATCGGCTGGTGGGTGGGGCCGTCCTCGCCGAGGAAGATGGAGTCGTGGGTGTAGACGAAGCAGACCTGGAGCTTCATCAGCGCCGCCAAGCGGAGGGTCGGGCGCATGTAGTCGGAGAAGACCAGGAAGGTGCCGCCGTAGGGGATCCAGAGCTTGGAGAGGGCGATGCCGTTCATGATCGCGCCCATGCCGTGCTCGCGGACGCCGAAGCGGAAGTAGAGCCCCAAGGGATTGACGGCCTCGAAGTCGGTCCGGCCCGTGATGGCGGTGTTGTTCGACGGCGTCAGGTCGGCCGAGCCGCCGACGAGCTGTGGCAGCTTGGGGATGATCGCGTTGAGCACCTTGCCCGAGGCGGCGCGGGTGGCCATCGGCTTCTCGGAGGGGTCGAACTTCGGCACCGCGTCCTCCCAGCCGTCGGGGAGCTTGCCGGAGAGCCGCTGGTCGAGCTCGGCGCCGAGGTCGGGGTGGGTTTCGCGGTAGCGCTGGAGCAGCTCGTTCCACCGCGTTTCCAGCTCCTGGCCGCGCTTGCCGGCGGCGTCGAAGGGGGCCTTGGCGCCGTCCGGCACGTAGAACGTGGGCTCCAGCGGCCAGCCGAGGCTTTTCTTGGTGGCGGCGGTCTCCTCGGGTCCCAGGGCCTCGCCGTGCGCCTTGGAGGTGCCCGCGCGGTTGGGGCTGCCGTAACCGATGACGGTGCGGACGATCACCAGCGTCGGCCGCTCGCTCTCGGCCTCGGCGGCCTTGATCGCCGCTTCCAGAGTCGGCAGGTCGTTGACGTCGGGGACGCGCAGCACGTGCCAGCCATAGCCCTCGAAGCGCATGGCGACGTCCTCGGAGAAGCTGAGGGAGGTGGGTCCGTCGATCGAGACCTTGTTGTCGTCGTAGAAGACCTTGAGGTTGTGGAGCTTGAGGTGGCCGGCGAGGGCGCAGGCCTCGTGCGGCACCCCTTCCATCATCTCGCCATCGCTCATGTGGACCCAGATCCGGTAGTCGAAGAGGGAGAAGCCGTCGCGGTTGAAGTGGGCGGCGCTCATGCACTGGGCGATCGCCATGCCGACCGAGTTGCTGATCCCCTGGCCGAGCGGGCCGGTGGTGACCTCGACGCCGTGGGTCAGCTCGTGCTCCGGGTGGCCGGGGGTGCGCGAGCCGAGCTGGCGGAAGCGCTTGAGCTCCTCGATGGGCAGGCCGTAGCCGGCGAGATGGAGGAGCGAGTAGAGCAGGGCCGAGGCGTGGCCGCAGGAGAGGACGAAGCGGTCGCGGTTCGGCCAGTCGGGGTTGGCCGGGTTGTGGCGCATGAAGCGGGTCCAGAGGAGATAGGCGAGCGGTGCCTGTCCGAGCGGCGCGCCGGGGTGCCCGGACTGCGCGGCCTCGACCTGGTCGACGGAGAGGAACCGGATGGTATTGATGGCGAGCTGGTCCACGTCCTGGTTGGCGGTATTGGCAGAATTGGCGGTGTCGGCGGCGGTGTCGGCCATGATGCGCTCCCTCCACGAAAGGCCCCGCTGGGGCCTGCCTAGTCTATATCGCGGCGTCGGGCCGAGCCTGAAGCCACGCTTCGATCGGCCTCCGTGGCCTGCGACCTCATCCCCTATCCGCTTCTCCTAGAGGAGAAGGGGGACGACTGCGATGCGGCCCCCGTCAGGCCCTCCCTCTCCTTCAGGAGAGGGATCGAGGGTGAGGTCGCAGGCCGCGAACGCCGCCGCGGAGCGCGTTTAGTTGCCCGGGCGGAGCCCTTGCTTTGACTCCCGCGCCACTTCCCCCTACAATCTCTCCTCCCTGCCGGGCCTTACGGAGAGGTGCTGGAGTGGCCGAACAGGGCTGCCTGCTAAGCAGTTGTCCGGGGTAAACCCGGACCGAGGGTTCGAATCCCTCCCTCTCCGCCATTCATTTCCCCTGAAGACCGATCCGGGCCCGGAGGTTGCATCGCTCCGAGGCCCGCGTAGGCGATGTCCCGGAGACCTCGCCTGGAGATCCTTTGGGCGGAGTGACGGAGGGGAGGGAAGCAGATGTTCAAGGCCATCAATCCCGCCAGCGGCGAGCTGATCCGCGAGTTTCCCGAGCACGACGAGGAGGAGGTCCGGCGGCGGCTGGAGCGCGCTGAAGAGGCGTTCAAGTCCTGGCGCCGCTTCGACATCGCAGAGCGCGCCGGCCATCTGACCGCGGTCGCCGACCTGCTGCGCGAGAGGGCGGGAGATTTCGCGCGGCTGATGACCGAGGAGATGGGCAAGACCCTCGCCGCCGCGGAGTCCGAGGTCGACAAGTGCGCCTGGGTCTGCGACTTCTACGCCGAGAACGCCGCGCGCTTTCTGGCTCCGGAGACGGTGGCGACCGACGCCGCGAAGAGCTTCATCCGCTACGAGCCGCTGGGGCCGGTGCTCGCCATCATGCCCTGGAACTTCCCGTTCTGGCAGTTCTTCCGCTTCGCGGCGCCGGCGCTGATGGCGGGGAACGTGGCGCTGCTCAAGCACGCCGCCAACGTCCCCGGCTCGGCGCTGGCCATCGAGGCGGCGTTCCGCGAGGCCGGCCTGCCGGAGGGGGTGGTGACCACGCTCCTGGTCTCTTCGGCGCGCACGAAGTACCTGATCCGCGAGCCGGCGGTGCGGGCGGTGACCCTCACCGGCAGCGACCGGGCGGGGATGGAGGTGGCCTCCGAGGCCGGGCGCTGCCTGAAGAAGACGGTGATGGAGCTGGGCGGCTCCGATCCGTTCATCATCCTCGCCGACGCCGATCCCGGCGAGGTGGCGAAGCAGGCGGCGCGGGCGCGCACGGTCAACAACGGCCAGAGCTGCATCGCGGCCAAGCGCTTCATCGTGGAGGAGGAGATCGCCGACCGCTTTGAGGACGATTTCGTCCGCGCCATGGAGGGGCTCAAGGTGGGCGATCCGATGGACCGCGGGACCGACGTCGGCCCGATGGCGCGCGAGGATCTGCTCGAATCGCTCGACGACCAGGTGAAGCGCACGGTCGCGGCCGGCGGCACCCTGCGGACCGGGGGCCGGCGGCTGGAGGGGACGGGGTGGTTCTACGCGCCGACCGTGCTGACCGGGGTCGAGCCGGGCATGGCGGCGTTCGACGAGGAGACCTTCGGACCGGTGGCGGCGGTGATTCGCGCGCGCGACGCCGCGGAGGCGATCGAGCTGGCCAACCGCTCCCAGTTCGGCCTCGGCGCCAGCCTCTGGACGGCCGACGCCGCGCGCGGCGAGGATCTGGCGGCCGAGATCGACGCCGGCAGCGTGTTCGTCAACGGCGCCGTCAAGTCCGACCCCCGCCTCCCCTTCGGCGGCATCAAGAGCTCCGGCTACGGCCGCGAGCTCTCGGCGGTCGGCATCCGCGAGTTCGTGAATATCAAGACGGTGTGGATCAAGTAGAGGGCCTACCGCCGGATCGTCATCACCGGGCAGGGGGCGTGTTCGACCACCCGTTCGGCGTTGCTGCCAAGCAGCAGGTGGCGCAGGCCGCTCAGGCCGCGGGTGCCCATCGCGATCAGGTC
>DASWQX010000326.1:0-6631 GCA_036403495.1 Thermoanaerobaculia bacterium | reverse complement strand
CGACGGCGAGTTCCTCGGCGAGATCACCGTCCGCACCGCCCTGGAGCAGAGCCGCAACGTGCCGCTGATCCGCCTCGCCATGGCCGTGGGGCTGGACAAGGTGGCGGCGACCGCCCACCGGCTGGGGATCGATTCCGACCTGGAGCAGGTGCCGGCGATGGCGCTGGGGGCCGCCGCGGTGACGCCGCGCGAGGTGGCGACGGTCTATTCGACGCTGGCCAACGGCGGCTCCCGTCCCGTGCTGCACGGTCTCGCCACGGTGCTCGACGCGGAGGGGAAACCGGTCGCCGAGCCGAAGCCGAAGAAGGCGGAGCAGGCGATGAATCCGCAGGTGGCGTTCATCACCACCTCGGTGCTCGAAGGGGTTGTGCAGCGGGGGACGGCGCGCGGGGTGCAGCGCTACGGCGTCCCCGGTCCGCTGGCCGGCAAGACGGGGACCACCAACGAGGCGCGCGACAGTTGGTTCGCCGGCTACCGTCCGGACCGCGTGACGGTGGTCTGGGTCGGCCGGGACAACCCCGGCGCCACCACCCTCTCCGGCTCGCGCGCCGCCCTCCCCATCTGGGGGCTCTACATGAAGGCCGCCCTGGGGGACAGCGCGCGCGGCAAGTTCGTCGAGCCGGCCGGCCTGGAGCATGCGCTGATCTGCCGCCAGAGCGGTCTGCTGGCGCGGCCGATCTGCCCGTCGCAGATCAACGAGGTCTTCCTCCCCGGCCAGAAGCCGACCCAGGTCTGTAACCTCCAGCACGAGCCGCGCTTCGAAGAGGCCCAACACGACTTCGGCCAGCGCCTGGGGGACTTCTTCAAGCGGAAGTTCGGCAGCCTGTTCGGCGGGGGCGAGGAGAAGCAGGAGACGCCGGAAGCTCCCGCAGAGCCGCCACCTCCGAGTGAGAAGCCTCCGGGGTAGCGCCCCCGCCCCGGGCATCAATGCCCGGGCTACGCTGGAAAACGAAAAGCCGGCTGAAGCCGGCTCAACCAGCCGCCGGAGAGATTGAGCCTCCTTCAGGAGGCTTTTTGGTTGAAGCGTAGCCCGGGCGTTTACGCCCGGGCGCGGCAGGCGACGAGATTCGAGCTGGCGGAAAAGCCCCTACGCGAAAATCCGCGGCGCCTCCGCCGCCGGGGCGGCGTCGTCGGTGGTCAGGACATTCCCCGCGGCGTCCATGTAGCGCCCCTGGCCGATGTCGAGCAGGCAGCGGTTGCGGCCGCGGCGCTTGGCTTCGTAGAGGGCCTCGTCGGCGAAGAGGATCAGCTCGGCGGCGGTCTTGACGTAGAGATCGGGGAAAGAGGCGACGCCGGCGCTAAGGGTGAGGGGGATGCGCTGCCCTTCGACCTCCAACTCCAGGGCATCCACCGCGGCGCGGAGGCGCTCGGCGACGGCCAGGCCGGCTTGCCCGGACGTGGTCTCCATCAGCAGGACGAACTCCTCGCCGCCGTAGCGGCAGCAGAGGTCCTCGGCGCGGCGGATCGATTTCAGCACGCCCGCGACGGCGACCAGGGCGGCGTCCCCGACCGGGTGGCCGAAGGTGTCGTTGATCCGCTTGAAATGGTCGAGGTCGCAGAGGAGGACGGCCATCGCGCCGCCGGCCTCGCAGCAGCGGGAGTGCACCTCGTTCAGGCGGCGCTCCAGGACGCGCCGCATGGCGACGCCGGTGAGCGGGTCTTCGCGGGCCTCGCGGTCGAGCAGGCAGCGCTGGACGGCGGCGGTCATCTGCGGCAGCAGGCGGTCGAGCAGCTCGACCTCGCGGGGATCGACGAGGCGGGGATCGCACCAGAGGCGGATGCGGCCGAGCGCGGTGCCGTCCGGGCGGGCGCGCAGGAGGCGCTCGAGGATCTGCCACTGGGTGCGGCGATGGAATCCGGGCAGGAACGGCGGGTAGCGGTCGGGCTCGGGCACGCCCTCCTCCAGCGCCTCGGACTGCGGGCCCCACCACCAGCTCTTCAGCTCGCTCCCCGGCGCCAGCGCCTCGAACTGAAACCAGAACACCTTGAGGACGTTGGCGCACTCGGTGTGGAGGCGGTCGGCGGTGGCGGTCATCTCCTCCAGCGGCGTGGTCATCCGGTGGCTGGCGCGGCGCAGGCGCTCGAGGTTGCGGGCGCGGTCCTGCGCCTTCTGCCGCAGCAGGCCGTGGCGGGTGGTCTCGACGGCCAGCCCGCCCAGGCAGGCGGCGAGGAAGGCGGCGAGCGGCCAGCCCGCGCCGTCGCCTCCAGGAGCGCCGCCGCGGCTGCCGACCAGAAGGCCGGCCAGGAGGATGCCGGCGCCGGCGATCCACCCTCCGGCGTCCACCGCGAAGGGGAGGAGGAGCGGCACCACCTTGAGCGGCGCCTCGGGGCGCCGGAGCTTGCGGTCGGCCGCTTCGAGGCCGATCCAGACCAGGAGGTAGGCGATCGCCGCGGCGAGCAGCGTCGGCACCACCCCCCAGCGACCGCCCAGCCCCACCCAGGCGCCGCCCGCGGCGAGCGTGGCGAGCACGGCGCGGCCGGCACTCTCCAGCGAGCGCGGGAGGAAGCCGCGGCGCTCCTGGGGCTGCAGGGCCGCCAGGCGGTGGACGATGCGCAGGGAGAGCTCGACGACCAGCAGGAGCCCGGCCGCCAGCGCCGCCGCCGGCGCGGCGCCGGAGAGCTGGAAGGCGGCGGGGAGGATCATCGTGCCGAGCCCGAGGGTGGAGATCCCCGGGGCCGGCCGGTGGCAGGCCGCCGCGGCGCCGGCGATCACCAGGGTCACCAGCAGCCAGGCGGGCATCGGCTCGCCGCGGCCGAGCGCCGGCACGCGCAGGGCGATGGCGAGGGCCAGGGCGCCCCCGGCCGTGGGCAGCAGGGACGCCCAGAGTTCGCGGGGCGATCGGGAGCGCTTCATGGAATGAGTGGAGACGAGCCTCGGTTGATGGTAACCCAGGAAGGCTCCAGGAAGGCGCCGCCGCCCCGCAACATTTTGGCCGCCGGGGCGTATCAACCCCGAGCGGAGCGTGACGTTCGCCCGCGACTCCGCTATCCTGGCTGGGCCATAAAACCGACGATTTCGACTCGACACCGAGGAGGTTCCATGATTCGCAAGACATTCGCGTGGCTGCTCGTCGCCGGCCTGACGGGCGCCGCGCTGCACGCCCAGACCGCCGACGACATCATCAACAAGCACCTGCAGGCCCGCGGCGGCAAGGACAAGATCAAGGCCGTCCAGTCCGAGCGCATGACCGGCAAGATGGTGATGGGCCAGGGCATGGAGGCCCCGGTCATCATGGAGCTCTCGCGGCCGAACAAGCTGCGCATGGAGTTCACCATCCAGGGGATGACCGGCGTCCAGGCCTACGACGGCAAGGCCGGCTGGTCGGTGATGCCGTTCATGGGCAAGACCGACCCGGAAGCGATGTCGGCCGACGAGATCAAGCAGACCGAGGACCAGGCGGACATCGACGGCCCGCTCGTCGACTACAAGGAGAAGGGTCACCAGGTCGAGCTGATCGGCAAGGAGGACGTCGAGGGCACGCCGGCCTACAAGCTGAAGGTGACGAAGAAGAACGGCGACATCGTCAACCTGTTCGTCGACGCCGACCAGTACATGCTGATCAAGGAGTCCGGCAAGGTCACCATCCGCGGCCAGGAGATCGAGAGCGAGACGACGTTCGGCGACTTCAAGCCGGTCGACGGCGTGATCTACCCCTTCTCGATCGAGTCGAAGGCCAAGGGCGCGCCGGCCGGGATGGCGATCACGGTCTCCAAGATCGAGGTCAATCCCACGCTCGACGCTTCCCGCTTCGCCATGCCGGCAGCCGCTCCGAAACCGGCCGCGAAGCCGGACGCCGACAAGAAGGAGACCCCGGCTCCCGCGAAACCCCCGCGGTCGTAAGCCCCGGGCGCGATCCACAGACGAAGTCCCGAGGGGAGGCGCCGCGCGGCGGCTCCCCTCTGCCGTTCCTTCCCTATTCCCCATGGATTCCTTTCTAGGGAGACGTGTATGCAACGGACCGTCATTTCAAGGCTAGCCTTCGCGGCAGCCGGCCTGCTGATCGGAGCCACGACCGCGTGGTGCGCCGACGTCGAGATCGATTCGAGCACCTTCGGCGGGATTGAAGCCCGTTCCATCGGCCCCGGCACCATGGGCGGCCGCATCGCGGCGATCGACGCCGTGGCGCAGGATCCGCTGACCATCTATGTCGGCGCGGCCGGCGGCGGCGTCTGGAAGTCGAGCGACGGCGGCCTCTATTTCAAGCCGGTCTTCGACGACTACAACCAGTCGATCGGCGCCATCACCATCGATCCCAAAGATCCTAAAAAGGTCTGGGTGGGCACCGGCGAGTCGTGGACCCGCAACAGCGTCTCGGTGGGGGACGGCATCTACAAGACGACTGACGCCGGCGACACCTGGCAGAGGGTGGGGCTGGAGACGACCGAGCGGATCGCCCGCATCCAGGTGAGCCCGGCGGACGGCAACACGGTCTGGGCCTGCGCCACCGGCCATCTCTGGGAGAGCCACCCGGACCGCGGCGTCTACAAGACGACCGACGGCGGCAAGACCTGGAAGAAGGTGCTCTTCGTCGACGCCGAGACCGGCTGCTCCGACCTCGCGATCGATCCCCAGGACCCCGCGATCCTCTACGCCGGCATGTGGCAGTTCCGCCGCACCCCCTACTCGTTCTCGTCCGGCGGCAAGGGGAGCGGCCTGTACAAGTCGACCGACGGCGGCGAGACCTGGAAGCCGCTCAAGACCGGGCTGCCGACCGGTGACAAGGGGCGCATCGCGGTGGCGGTGGCGCCGAACCGGACGAGCGTGGTCTACGCGCTGGTCGAATCGAAGAACACCGCCCTTTACCGCTCGGACGACACGGGCGAGAGCTGGCGGCAGGTCAACGACTCGTTCAACGTGCAGGTGCGGCCCTTCTACTTCGCCCGCATCGTGGTCGATCCCACCGACTTCAACACCATCTACAAGCCCGGCCTGTCGCTGGCCATCAGCACCGACGGCGGCAAGTCGTTCAACGCCGCGATCAGCCTGAGCAACGGCTTCGGCGGCGGGCCGCACAGCGACCATCACGCGCTCTGGATCAACCCGAAAAACCCGAACGAGCTGCTGCTCGGCACCGACGGCGGCGTCTACATGTCCTACAGCCAGGGGCGGGCCTGGCACCACATGGGATCGCTGCCGGTGGCGCAGTTCTACCACGTCAGCTACGACATGGCGCGACCGTACCGGGTCTATGGCGGCCTGCAGGACAACGGCTCGTGGACGGGCCCCTCGGCGGGGCTCGGCGGCGGCGTCCAGAACAAGGACTGGGTGAACATCGGCGGCGGCGACGGCTTCTGGGCCTTCAGCGATCCCACCGACCCCGACCTCGCCTACGCCGAGTTCCAGGGGGGCGAGCTGTCGCGCCGGCAGGTCTCGACCGGCGAGGAGAAGTCGATCAAGCCGCTGCCGGGCGCCGGCGATCCCCCCTTCCGGTTCAACTGGAACACGCCGATCCATCTCAGCCCGAACGATCCGAAGACGATGTACATGGGCGCGCAGTTCCTCTTCCGCTCGCGCGACCGCGGCGATTCCTGGGAGAAGATCTCCCCCGATCTGACGACCAACGACCCGAAGAAGCAGCGGCAGCAGCAGTCGGGGGGGCTCTCGGTGGACAACTCCAGCGCCGAGAACCACACCACGATCTACTCGATCGCCGAGTCGCCGAAGGACGCCCAGGTGATCTGGGTGGGGACGGACGACGGCAACCTGCAGGTGACCCGCGACGGCGGCAAGAGCTGGACCAACGTGGCGCCGAACGTCGCCGGCCTGCCGAAGGGGACCTGGGTGTCGTGCGTCGAGGCCGGCCGCTTCGACGCCGCGACCGCCTTCGCCACCTTCGACGGCCACCAGACCGGCGACATGAAGCCCCACGTCTACAAGACGGCCGACTACGGCAAGACCTGGACGCCGCTGGTGACGACCGACGCCGTGGCGGGCTACGCCCACGTGGTGCGGCAGGACCTGGTGAATCCCGACCTCCTCTTCGTCGGCACCGAGTTCGGCCTCTACGTCTCGGTGGACGGCGGCGGGCGCTGGGCGCGCTTCACCGGCCGACTGCCGAAGGTGGCGGTGCGCGACATCGCCATCCACCCCCGCGAGGGGGACCTGCTGCTCGCCACCCACGGCCGAGGCGTCTACATCGTCGACGACCTGACGCCGTTGCGCAAGCTGACCCGCGAGGCGCTCGACGCCGACGTGACGATGCTGCCGTCGCGGCCGACGCCGATGGCGATCCCCGCCAGCGTGCAGGACTTCCCGGGCGACGACGAGTACGTGGGCTACAACCCGGAGGATTCGGCCACCGTCACCTACTACCTCAAGAAGCGCCACCTGTTCGGCGACCTCAAGGTCGAGGTCTATGACGCCCAGGGGAAGCTCCTCTCGACCCTCCCCGCCGGTAAGCGGCGCGGCATCAACCGCGTGAGCTGGCCGATGCGGCTGGCGCCGCCGAAGCTCCCCCCCGCCAATTCCCTGGTGATCGGCTCGCAGTACGCGCTGTTCGGCCCGCGGGTGCCGCTCGGCACCTACACGGTGAAGCTGATCGACGGCGCCAAGACCTACACCAGCCAGGTGCAGCTCGTGCCCGACCCGCGCTCCAAGCACTCGGACGCCGACCGGGCGGCGCAGCAGGAG